>JBIIRU010000014.1:0-18399 GCA_044341355.1 Cyanobium sp.
TTTTCCATCTGATGCCCGTGGTTTGGAGGCACCCTGCCCTCAAAGATCGAACTGACCTGTCATCCCAGCTAGGATCCCCACATCCGAGGGCGTAGCATGCGCGGCTTCGTGCCCACACAACAGTCCACCGTTGATCAGATGGTGGAAATGCTCTTTAAGGACAACAGCCCGAAGGCTACGGACAGGATTCTCGATCCCGGTTGCGGTCCTGGTGCCTTTATCGAGGGAATCCTGAGGTGGTGCGAACGTCATAATGTCGAAGTTCCCCAAATCGTAGGCATTGAAATTGATACGCAAAGAGCCGAGAATGCAAGACAGAAGTTTTTAGGTATTCCACAGGTTGAAATTATCACCGGTGACTTTTTGCTCGACGAATTTAAAGGAGTGTTCGACTTTATCATTGGAAATCCTCCGTATGTTTCGATACTAGCTCTTTCAGAGGAAGAAAAGCGGCGATTCCGCTCACGTTACAAATGTGCCGTTGGTCGATTTGATTTATATATGCTTTTTTTTGAAAGAGCCATCTCGCTTGGCCGGCAAGGGGGAACGCTTGTTTTTATCACACCAGAGAAGTACACCTATGTTCAGGCAGGGTCTGAGGTTCGCAAACTACTTGCATCACATGATGTAACCGATATTACTCTTCTTCAAGAGGATGTGTTTCCTGGGCGAACTACTTACCCCACTGTGTCTAGGCTAAGAATTTCAGCTGTAGGCGAATACACGAGAATACAGACTCGCAATGGTGTTAGTTTTCCTGCATTGTTACCAAAGAGTGGTGAGAGCTGGCGCCATCTCTTTTCAAATGATGAACTGCCCGAAGTTATCGGTTCGCTTCGGCTAGACGATATATGCCGCCGAATTAGTTGTGGCATCGCCACAGGGGCTGATGGTGTCTTCGTAAAAGACATAGAAGACCTACCTGAAAATCTTGAGCAACATGCTTGGCCGACCATCTCGGGTCGACAATTGCAGCCATCAATATCTAAAGTTAAGACATCATCAGTCATGCTAATTCCTTATTCGACAGAGTCACGACTGAAATGTCTTGAGGAGATCGGCGAGCTAGGCGATTACCTCAAGCGGCCTGATATTAAATCAAAACTCGCTATGCGCTCTTGTACACAGCGGAAGCCATGGCATGCTTTTCATGATGCCCCGCAGATGAGTGACTTACTACGTCCAAAGATACTTTGCAAGGACATTTCAGATAACCCTGTGTTTTGGATAGATAAAGAAGGCTTAGTAGTGCCGAGACACTCGGTTTACTACATAGTTCCCAGGCATCCTAGTCAGATATATCATATAGCGGAGTATCTAAATTCAGATCCAGTCAAAACTTGGATATTTGCCAATGCTCAGCGGGCTGCCAATGGCTTTTTGAGAATTCAGAGTTCAGTGCTTAAGCGGCTTCCTATACCCGCAGATTTAGCTCGGCCTCTGTCAGCAGACAATGATAGGGATTCAAAGCCTCGCCAAGTTTTGCAGTTAATGAGGGCTGAGGTACTAAAAGTAGCATGATTACTCCGGCAGATAGGGTTATTGACCGAATTCTCCAGGACAGGTACCATGACCACAGATCTGCACGTCATTCAGATATTATCTGCAATCATTTCATCTTAGACTTGCTTCAGCAATGCCCTGCCCTTGCCGATGATATTGAAAACTCCAGAGTTCAGTATCGACTTAATGTAGAGGTTTCAGGGTTAACGCATAAAGTCGATCTCATGATCTATGAAGTAGATGACAGTGATAGTGTGCCGACTCTTGAACGTGCGCGATTGTGCATGGAAAACAAGTCAGTTATTACGGCTCACGGTAAGAACAGGAAAAACAGGCAAAGTGATTTATCTGATTTTGCTAATCTTCTACAAGCCAAGAAGCCTGAAGCAATTGTCTTAGGACATGTTCTTGTAGGCACCGGAATACAGTACGTCAATATCCCAGACGTTGTGAAGCGCAAGTGTCAGATTCTGGGGATAGATTTTGAGCGTGATGTGTTGCCACGTCTTTCTTCCGGCGATCCCAAGCTCTGGACTGAGTTTGGAGCAAAACCAAATTCGGAGGACGCCGCATTCAAGACAATAGAGATGATGAGGTCCCTTCCAGTTAAGGAGAAAGGCTTTACTCATGAACTGGGTTTTGATTATCTTCTCATCGAGCCTGTCTTTGTTGACAACATCAATCCTCCGCGAGTCGAGCGAGAAAATGTTTTTGGTATCAACATTGACTCTCAGTATTCAGAGATGCTAAGCCGGACCTGTAGGGCTTATACGTCAAGATGGCATACCTTGGTTGGGTAAATGCTATTCACCCAACAAGCCCATGTACCCGACCGAAGGGAGGTTGCCTTCATATTGTCGAGTTTGTGCGGCGGGGGTGGGCAGCGTTAGAAGGATGACAGGGAAAGCGAGAACCAATTCAATCTGCTTGAATGCCGTTGATTGCCCCCTAGGAAAAGCAGAAGGCCATCTCGCCGGGTTCCCGGCTATACTGGGGCACGAATCAGGGCAGGATGAAAGGTATGGAAAAGCTCTATGAAGCAGTTGTTGAATCTGATGGCCGAATACGCCTGAACAATCCTTTACATCTGGAGAAAGGTCTCCGGGTTCTTGTTGCCATACCGCAAGCTGATTTGGATACAGCCGTAAGTGGAATTGCATTAAGCGAGCCAGCGCTCTCGGTTGACTGGAACAAACCTGAGGAGGATGACGCATGGGTACACTTTCAGTAGGCGACGTAGTCATCATTCCATTCCCTTATGGAGTCGCTGGCCATCTTAAATCTGCCAAGATTGCAGAAGCTATTGCATACCTTATTGAAATGCTATCGGCATGCGTCCAAGATGACTCCTTCTAACTAACATCCAGATATAGAAGGCTGGAGCTGAGGCTGGGCTCTATGCCGAGATCTATGCCCGCTTCTTATCTGGAGCGTTCGATGTACAGGAGTGGCGAGGTGACTATCCTTAGCCCAGGGAAGCGGGATGAGCGCCTAAAGCCCCCCCAGCGGCAACCCCAACCCAAAACTATCGCGCCGATGGAAATCAGGCTCCACCCCGGTATGGGCCAGGGCCCAGTAGCTGACCCCCTGGCCCGCCTGCTCGATCACCGCCGTAAGACTGACCTCCAAGGTAATACCTGCCACCCCGGGGTCGTCCCCACCGGCCATCTCGCCCAAATCCAGCTCCACCGCCAGCTCCAACTCCCTTGCACTGCGCCGCACTTGCCAGGCAGGGGGCACCTCCAGTTCCACAGGGGTCAGCGGCCCCCGGTAGTGGCTGAGGCGATAGAGGTTCCAGTCGCCGCTGGGAGCCAGGTTCAGTTCCCAGTAGGCATCGTGGCCGGCGAAGCCCCAGAAGGCCTCCAGGCAGGTGGTCTGCCAAAGGCCATCGCAGCGACGGCGGGATTGACTGGGCTCCGGCAATACGAGGGCATCCAGATCGCCGCTCAGGCGCCAGACCAGCTCCAGGCGGCTGGCTTGGCGCCCGTCTTGGCGATGGGCTTGGTGCCCGGCCTGGCGACTTGCCTGGCCTGACACGCTCAGGTCGGGGGGGTGGGGCAGGCCCCCGAAGGGTTCCAGGGCGAGCATGGTGGGCTCAGCGCAGGCGCTCGATGATGGCGCGAATGGCGTCCTCCTTGGCTTCGATGTCTGCGGTGAGGCGGAATTGCACCCGGGCCCGCTGCAGATTCTGCTGGGGATGGGTGACCCGGAAATAGACATCACCAGCGAGGTAATCGCTGAGGAAACGCAATCCCAGCTCGAAGCTGATCAAGCGGATCGCGTCATAGAGATAGTCCAGATCGGCATCGCTGAGCACCTGACGGGCGGCTTCGCCATAGCCCGTCAGAGTCGCCTCACAGAACTCAAGATCGAAGCCCACCTGATCCAGATCGTCGGTTTCTTCGCCGAGGCGATTGCAACCCGATCGCAGGCAGTCGCCGATGTCGTAATGCACCAATCCCGGCTTGACCGTATCGAGATCGACCAGGGCGATGGCCCGGCCGCTGGCTCGATCCAGCAACACATTGTTGACCTTGGGATCGCCGTGGATCGGACGGGGCCTCAACACCCCCGCCTCCAAGGCATCCTCCAACACCGTCGCAAAGGACCGGCGGGCCGCCACGAACTGCAAGCAATCGCCAACGGCCGGCTCGTTGGCGCGATCGCTGCTGATTAGCACCGCGTCATAGGCCTGCAGATAGCTGGGGGTGACATGGAAGCCGGGCAGGGTGTCGACCAACAGCTCGGGGGGCAGGTCGCTGATCAGGGCATGGAAGCGTCCGAGGCCATAGCCCAGCTCGCGGGCCTGCTCCACGGCATTGAGGGTGTCATGGGAGACGGTGTCCTCGATGAAGCTGATCAATCGCCAAAAACCCTCGTCCGTTTCCACCCAGGTCTGCTCACCGCTGGCGGCGGCTATCACCTGGGGCATCTCCCAGCCGCGACCCGCATCAGGGGCATCTGGCGTCTGGGCCAGACGGCGGGTCACATGGGCGCTCACCTCGGCCAGGTTGGCCATCAGCGGCTGCGGCTGGGCAAAGACCTGGGTGTTGAGTTTCTGCAGTACATAACGCCGCGGCTCGCCGCCGGCCAACTGCACCAGATAGGTGGCATTGACATTGCCGTTGCCGAGGGGCGCCACGCTGGCGACGGGGGCCGGCAGATCGAAGGCGCCGGCGATCGCCACCAACTGGGCCTGGGGGTCCAAGGCGGGATCGATCATCGCGGCCGCAACGCAGGGGGCTGCATGGTGCCATGGCTTCTTGGTCTCTGGTACTGGGGGCCATGCCCCTCAGCCCAGCAGGGCGGCCTCGACGCAGAGGCCCGGGCCGAAGACCAAAGCCACGCAGGGGAGGGGGGCGCCGGCAAGGCGCAAGCGATCGAGGATGAACAGGATGGTGGCCGACGACATGTTGCCGCACTCCCTCAGCACCGCTATGGAGGGTTCGATGGCGCTGGCGGGCAGGCCGAGACAATCGCGGACCGATTCCAGCAGGCGGGGCCCGCCTGGATGCAGGGCCCAGGAGCCGATGGCCGCCCGATCGAGCCCCCGGGCGGCCAGCCAGCCAGCCAGCCAGGGGGCCAAGCGGGCGGCGATCAGGGCCGGAACCCGTGGTGAAAGGCCCATTTCGAAGCCGTGGTCGCCAATCGTCCAGGCCATGGCATCGGCGCTATTCGGCAGCACCGTCGAACCGGAAGCCAGGAGCCGCCAGGGGCGGGCGACCGGCCCGGGCCGCACCCCAGCCCCAGCCCCCGACTCCGCCCCCGCAGCGGACGGGCCATCGGCGGCCAACACCGTGGCGGCGGCGCCGTCGGCAAGTCGGCAAACAGCGCATTGGCCACCACCCGCTCCGGGTGCCATCCCAGCTGTTGGTGCAGGCTGCAGAGTTCGTGGGCGCAGAGCAGCACCCTGGCGCTGGTATCGGCCTGGGTTCGGGCCACATCGGCGGCCAACGGCAGCGCCTGGATCAGCTCCAGGTCGAAGCCGGGGGCCTGGAAGCCGTTGCAGCACACCGTCACCAGGTGGGTGATCGCAGCTGGATCGACGGCGGCGGCAGCCAAGGCAGCGCTGCTGGCCCGCAGGGCCAGGGGGCAGGCGATCAGGCAGGGTGCCATCGGCGTCCGCCAACAGCACGCTGTGGCGGAAGGCCACGCCGGAACGGCGCTGCAAACGCCGCAGCAGGGTGGCCTGGACGTCATTGGTGGCAGAGAGGCTTTGAGCCTTGGCGGCCGATTCGGCCTTGCTGAGGCGATGGGATGACAGGGCGGTGCCGATCCCCAGCAAGTTCACGGGCATGGGGTCGATAGCGGCGCCTGGGCGGACCCTGGCAGGGCGACCCCGTGCAGGGCCGGCCGATGCAGAGCCGCCGGCATCGGATCGGTCAGGCTGGGCCAACGGCGCACGGCGTCAAAGACAACACGACTGCTCCAGGGCCGGCGCAACACCAGGGCCAGGGCCTGGCAGAGGCGCTGGCGGCGGACCATCAGGGCCCACATTGAGGGCCCCATCCTCAAGGCGCACCAGCCCGACGTAGCCGTGGCGGCCGATGGCCATGTAGAGCCGGCCATCGCCGTAGGCCGCCAGCGCCGTATCGTGGGGGCCGTGGTTGGGGGCAGGCAGCAGACAGCCGGCGCCGATGCGAGAACCAGTTTGGATGCGGATGGCCACTTCGGCCAGCTGCCGCAGGCAACGGTGGGCCAGCCCCGTCGCCACCAGCACCAGTTCGGCCTGCACCGTGGCGGACTCCCTGCCGCGACGCAGCTGCACCAGCAACACAGGCACTCCCTGGCGGGCGAGCCCCAGGGCGGCCAGGGCGCCGGCGGGACCGGCTCCGACCACAACCACGGGCCAGCTACCGGTAGGCAAGGGATCAAGCACTGGTCCCCCCTGGGGTGGGGACGGCTGGGTTGGGACAGCTGGAGGCGGGGACCAACGCAGCAGGTAGCGCTCGGGCCAGCAGCGCCGCAAATCGACGCCTTAGATGGCGGCCCGTGCGGCCATGACCGCCACCTCATGCATCTGAAAGGCCCCGCGCACCGACAGCAGGCCATAGATGTGCACAATTTGCAAGCGCGACAGCAACCGGGTTAAGGCCCAGGCCAGGCCGTAGCCCAAAGGGGTGCGCAGCAAATCGCTGATCAATAGCAACCGGCGGCGGCTGGCGGCGAGGCGGGCCAACAGGGTTTCGGCGTCGGCCGTGTCGAGGTGATGCAGAAACAGCGAACTAACAATGATGTCAAAACGATCGGGCAGGGAATCGGCCAAAACGTCGGCAACAAAGAAAGAGGCCTCCACCCCCCGCTCGCGGGCCCTGGCCTGGGACAAAACGACGGACTGGGGGCTGATGTCACAACCCTCCACGGCCAGGTCCAGGCCCTGGCGCTGGGCCAGGGCCGCCAGGTCCAGGGCGTTATCTCCCCCGCCGCAGGCCACGTCCAGCAGCCGCAGGGGGGGGCGCCTGGGGCAGGCTGCGGGCCAGGGCGCGAATCGGCGCGAACAGGCTGGCCGCACTGAAGCTGACCGCATTGATGCGCCTCAAGCCCACCAGGGCCTGGGCGTGCAGTTCAGGATCGAGACCGGGTTGGTCCATCAGCTCCGGCAACCGCTGACGCTGGGCCAGGGACGGCCAGGAGGGGATGGACATGGGCCAAGCTTAGGGAAGGGCGTGAGCTGCCGCCACAGCTGGGCTTGCGGCCAGGGGCGGAATGGGGCCAGCCGGGCGAAGCGCCGTGGCAGATCAACAAAAAAGCACCCGCCAGTGGCGGGTGCTTATGGAGATTGAATTCAATCGATCAGACGGCAAAGACCCTTGTAGAAAGGTTAGCGGTATCAAATGTAGAAAGGTTAGCGGTATCAAATGTAGAAAGGTTAGCGGTATCAAATGCAGAAAGGTTAGCGGTATCAAAAGTTGTTGTTTCAGCAACTTCGAAACCGGCGAAGTCACGAGAGATAGGAGGGATAGTACGGATAGGGGAGATAGGGGAGATAGGGGAGATAGGGGAGATAGGACCGCCAGAGGCACCGCCGGCGTAAACAAAGTCCGCGTTTGTCAAAGTTGCTGCTGCAGCTCCGACACTGGCGAAGATAAAACTGCCAGCCGCAGTGGCGTCATTATAATAAATGTTGCCAGCGCCGGTAGTGTCTACATAGATACCAGTGTGAGAACCAGCTCCGATTCCGGTAAGCCCAGCACCTTTGAAGAAGAAAGCGCTGTTTAGAATGTTGCCAGCTACGTTACCGCCCACGAATGCGAGTCCCTTGATTCCATTCGCCCGCGAACCCGCGAGTGTCGAGTCGAGGCTATTGGTCAGCATAATTGTGTCTTGAACAGCGGAATAACCAATGATAGTATCTCTATTGGCGGCACCAATGTCCCCAAAGACAAAGGAGTCGTTATCGGCATCACCAGTTAGCGTGTCATTGCCAAGGCCACCAGCAATGGTGTCATTACCGATGCCACCAGCAATGACGTCATTGCCACCATTGCCACTGAGACTATTGGCAAGACTGTTGCCTGTGATGGTATCGACGACAGCACTACCAATGACATTCTCAAATTGCGAAACAGTAAGGTTGATAGCAGGCGCACCACCACTGAGGTTAACCTGAACGTTGTTTAACGCACCGGCAAGATTGACTGTTGTACTAACGGCAGCTGGAGCCGTTGCCAAGCTTAAATCAATCGTATCTTGGTTGCTACTGGTAGCAACAATGGTTTCAACACTGTTGAGCTGATCAGTCACACCTGGCGATTTGGTCACCACCCCAAACGCTCCTAGGGTAATTGGGCCGGTGAATGTGGTGTAACTCACCGCATCCGTTCCAAAGCCACCATCAATCACATCGGAACCTAGGGAGGCAACAATATAATCATTTCCACCCCCTGAGGCAATTATATTATTAGAACTATTGCCAATAATCGTGTCGGCGAAGTTCGAACCTATGGCATTTTCAATGCTAATCAATGTATCAAACCCAGCGGCACCAGTGGCAATACCACCCAAGTCAATGGTTACCGACCCGGCAGCACTGGAGTAACTGACAAAATCACTGCCAAGCCCTCCGTTCAATACATTATCTCCAGCATCTCCCTGCAGCGTATCATTGAAATTGCTGCCAGTGATATTCTCAATTGAAATCAGGGTATCAATTCCCGATCCTCCAGTGCTCTGGGGGCCTGCAATGGAAAGAGATACATTGACAGCCCCTATTGCTGAAGCATAACTTACTGTATCCTTACCAGCGAGACCATTTATAAAGTCTGTTGGATCATTCGTGCTCAAAATTAAATCATCGCCAGTTGTGGCTGGGGGAAAAGCCATGGGAATAAGAAGTAGAGAGAAGGGAGATGGAAATAACAACAGGTAGCTAATGTGCCAAAAGCTTTACTCTGTAATTATTCTTAATAAACCGTATCACTTCAGGATTTGACGCCTCGCTTGCTGTGGACACTTGGTTAATTGGATTTGAGATGATGGCTTTCCCTCCAGGGAAAGGTCCCATCATTTATTTGGTTTTGAACGATCAAGCCCAATGTCAATGGCGGCGGGCACGCCAAGATGTGCATCAGATCACCAAGCCAGTCTCACTTCCGCTAGTATTTTTATACTTTGATACTCTGCCCAAGCTTTCCACCTCGTCCCAACCCTTTTCGTGGGTCGTCTTGGGCAGATTTCAGAGTGCAAATCATCTATTGACAGGGCGATTAGCTGCGAATAGCGACCTGCTGACGGGTCTACACAGCAGTTAACGACAACCTCAATGCCGCAAGCTGAACCTGCATCGTGCGGTTGATCTGTGCCATTGCCCCTGCTGCATCACACCAACGCCATGGATGGCGGTGTCACCTCCGCCATCCAATTGGCGCTGACACCTGCCTTTCTGCTGACGGGCATCTCCAGCCTTCTCAATGTGATGACGGGCCGGCTATCCCGCATCGTCGAACGGGGGCGCCTGCTCCATGGCAGCTCTCGCCACGGAGACCATGACGAATTCGGAGTGGAACTGCGTCACCTGGAGCGGCGCCTGCGGCTCACCAGTCGGGCGATCTACGCCACCACCCTGGCTGCCCTGCTGGTCTGCGCCATCCTGCCGGCCCTGTTTTTGGGGGGGCTGCTCAAAACGGAGTTCACCTGGGTGGTCGGCGGACTCTTTTTCGGCGCCACCGGGGCCCTGGTGATCGGCCTGGGGGACTTTCTGCGCGAGGTTCACCTGGCCACCAGGACCGTCCGTTTCACGGCACAGAACATCTCAATGCTGCGGCACCAATGAGCCGACCCATCGCAAAACTGGCCAGCTCGGCGGGAGCCCAGGCAAGCCCGCGGCGCCTCCCGATCAGAGAGGATTTGCGCCAGCCCTGCCTGGAAAGAAATTGAAGGCGCCCACTGATCGCAAGCCCTGATCGCAAGCCCTGATCAACGAGCCCTGATCAGCGAGACTGCCGCAAGCCACCCCCGGCCCCGGGGCCACCCTTTCCCCATGGTCGCCAGAGACAGCCCCAACCCTTCCCCCCTCGCTCCGGCCAGCAGCACCGCCGCCGCGGCCAACCCAGCCCCAGCCCCCGCCTCGGCTCTGCGCCATAGCGATCCCGGTGCCGCCGACCGCAGTTTCCCCCTGGCGGCCATCACCGGCCACGGCATCCTCAAGCTGGCCTTACTGCTGGCCGCCGTCGATCCGGGCCTCGGCGGCGTCGTCATCGCCGGGGGTCGGGGCACGGGCAAATCGGTGCTGGCCCGCGCCCTGCACGCCCTGTTGCCGCCCATCGACGTGCTCAACCTCGGCCCGGCGGCCACCAGCCTCAATGTCGATCCGGGCCGGCCCGATGAATGGGATAGCGCCGTACGCCAGCGCATCACCGAACTGGGCGGCGATGTCAGCGGGGCCGATGTCAGCGGGGCTGATCCCAGCGTCCTGTTGCCGACCACGGTGATCCCGGCTCCCTTCGTGCAGGTACCCCTGGGGGTTACCGAAGACCGGCTGGTGGGCGCCGTTGATGTTGCCGCCTCCCTCAATGCCGGTGCACCGGTTTTTCAGCCGGGCCTGCTTGCTGAAGCCCACCGGGGGGTGCTCTATGTCGACGAGCTCAACCTGCTCGATGAGGGCGTCACAAATTTGCTGTTGGCGGCGGTCGGCAGTGGCGAGAACCGCATTGAGCGCGAGGGCCTGAGCCTGGCCCACCCCTGCCGCTGCCTGCTGATCGCCACCTACAACCCTGAGGAAGGGGCCGTGCGCGACCACCTGCTGGACCGCTTCGCCATCGCCCTATCGGCCAACCAACTGCTGAGCAACGAACAACGGGTGGCCATCAGCCGCAGCGCCATCGACCATGGCGAAGCCGGCGCCGCCTTCCGGGAGCGCTGGCGGGAGGAAAGCGATGCCCTCGCCACCCAGCTGTTGCTGGCGCGCCAATGGCTGCCGGATGTGACCATCAGTCGCGACCAGATCCGTTATCTGGTAGACGAGGCCCTGCGGGGTGGGGTGGAGGGGCACCGCAGCGAGCTCTATGCGGTGCGGGTCGCCCGCGCCCACGCCGCCCTCAGCGGCCGCGACCAAGTGGAGGCCGAGGATCTGCAGGTAGCGGTGCGGCTGGTGATCGCCCCCCGGGCTCGCCAGCTGCCGCCCCCCGACCCCGACCAACCCCTCGAACCGCCGCCGCCGCCCCAGGGCGATCAGGCCCCCGACCCGCCAGCAGACCAGGCGCCGGAGCAGGACCAGGACGAGCCGGATCCCCCCGAGCCCGACGACGACAACAACGACAACGACGACGACGACGACAGCCCCGAGGATCAGGCCCCCCCCTCCATCCCTGAGGAATTCCTGCTCGATCCGGAGGCCATCGCCATCGACCCGGACCTGCTGCTGTTCTCGGCCGCCCGGGCCCGCAGTGGTGGCAGTGGCAGCCGCACTTTGGTGCGCAGTGAGAGCCGGGGCCGTTACGTCAAGCCGATGCTGCCCAGGGGGCCCGTGCGCCGCATCGCCGTGGATGCCACCCTGCGGGCCGCCGCCCCCCACCAGAAGGCCCGCCGCGCCCGCCAGCCCGAGCGCCGGGTCATTGTTGAAGAGGCCGACCTGCGGGCCAAGCTGCTGCAACGCAAGGCCGGGGCCCTGGTCATCTTTTTGGTCGACGCCAGTGGTTCGATGGCCCTCAACCGCATGCAAAGCGCCAAGGGGGCCGTGCTGCGCCTGCTCACCGAGGCCTACGAGAACCGCGACGAGGTGGCCCTGATTCCCTTTCGCGGCGACCAGGCCGAAGTGCTGCTGCCCCCCACCCGCTCGATCACCGCCGCCCGTCGCCGGCTCGAATCGATGGCCTGCGGGGGCGGATCCCCCCTCGCCCACGGCCTCACCCAGGCGGCCCGGGTGGGGGCCAACGCCCTGGCCACCGGCGATCTCAGCCAGGTGGTGGTGGTGGCGATCACCGATGGACGGGGCAACGTGCCCCTGGCCCGCTCCCTGGGCCAACCCGCCCTGGAAGGTGAGGAACCGGTGGATCTGCGCGAGGAGCTGCGGCAGGTGGCCGGTCGTTACCGCGCCCTCGGGATCAAGCTGCTGGTGATCGACACCGAACGCAAGTTCATCGGCAGCGGCATGGGCAAAGAACTGGCCGCAGCCGCCGGCGGTCGCTATGTGGCCCTGCCCAAGGCCAGTGATCAGGCCATTGCCGCCATCGCCCTGGAAGCCGTCGCCAGCTTGTGAGCCTCTGGCCCCGGCGGCCCTGCGCCTCTGCCCCTACAGCCCCCGGACCGAGCCCGGCGCCGGGGCGGGGGGAGCCACGCCGCCACTGCCGCGGCTGCGGGGCGCCAGCCGCTCCTGCTCGGCCCGCTGACGTTCGGCTCGGGCCGCCTCCCGGCGGACCGCATCGGAGCCGGCACGCTGCCGCACCGCCTCGGGATTGCTGGGATAGAGATCGTCAAAGAAGCGGGCCAGCCCTTGGCTGACGCTGCGGATGTTGTCGGCCACCTTGGGATCGCCAGTCAGTTTCTGCACGTCACCGCCGACAGCCTGCCAACGGTCCGTGAGCTGGCGAGCGTTGGCCAGGGTGGCCTGCAGGTCGGCGGTCATCTTGGGGTTGTCGAGCCTTGCGGCCAACTGGCGGGCGTGGCGGCTGGCCCGCTGGGCATCGACACTGGCGGCGTTGAGATTGTTGAGGATGGGTGTGGCCCGGGCCATGGAGGCATTGAGCTGGGCGACCGCCTGGCGCGCATCGCGCACAAACAACTGGCCATCCCGTGTCAACTTTTGCGTTTCGAGGGCCGTGTCTTCGAAGGTCTTGGTGGCTGAAACCATCTGGGGTACCAGCTTGCCGCGGTCGGCCTCAGAGAGCAGGCGCTGCATGGTCTCGGTGACCGAATCGAAGCTGGCCGCCGTTACCCCAGGGATCCGGTTGTACTGGCAAACCATCCGCTTGCGATCGCAGCCTGCCTCCTTTGGCCCTGGCATTGCGGGCCCCAGGGGCCGACCGCCACTCAACAACGAAACCGCCGCATCGCCACCCAACAGGGAGGAGGGGGCAACCCGGGCCACCACCGGCAGGGCCAGCCGCAGCTTGGGATCGGTGATGGTCAATTCGGCCACCACCTCCCTATCGGTGACTTTGAGGGCCTGAACGCTGCCCACCATGACGCCGCGGTAGGAGACGGGCGAGCGGGGGGCCAGCCCAGCGGCGTCTTGAAAGCTGGCCTCCATGGTCCAGGTCTGGCGCCCCAGGGAAATGCCCCTCAACCAGAACCAAAGCCCCAGGCCGCTGGCGATGGCAACCAACAGGCAAAATCCAAGGGAAGCCTCGCGTACACTGCGGCGCATCGACTATCTCTCTGCCGGCTGCATCGGACCGCGGAGGCTACCGCTTCGGAATTGCACCACGTAGGGGTCCTCTGAGACCCGGAATTCTGCAATCGTACCGCTCCAGCGGAAACAGCCGTCGTACAGCAAGGCCACCCGATCAGCGCAACGGTCGATGGTGCTGAGCACATGGCTGACAACCACCCCTGAGGCATGGGTGAGGGTGGTGCTCTGCACAATCAAGTCCTCAATACGGGTGCAGGCCATCGGATCCAGGCCCGCCGTGGGCTCATCAAAGAGCAGCAAGGGCACCCGCCCCTCGATGGCGGCCGGATCGTCAATCAGGGCCCGGGCAAAGCTGACCCGCTTCTGCATGCCCCCACTCAGTTCTCCGGGCAGGCGCTCCTCGATGCCGGCCAAACCCACCGCCTCCAGGGCCCTGGCCACCCGCTCCCGAATCTGGTCCTCGCCCAGGCGGCTATAGCGATAGAGCAGGAAACCGACGTTCTCCCTCACCGTCAGGGAGGCCAGCAGGGCCGGGTTCTGAAACACCAGCCGCACATCGGGGGGGTGCCGCTGGTCCAGGCGCAGATAGGTCTGGGGCACCCCATGGAGGCGCACGCCGCCGGAGCTGGGCAAGAGCAAACCCGCCAGCAAGCGCAGGATCGTTGACTTGCCCGACCCGGAGGGTCCCACCACCACCAGCCGTTCCCCCGCCTCGACCCGCAGATGCAGTTGGTCCAAGACCAGCCGCTCTCCCCAGCGCATGGTCACCCCATCAAGCTCGGCCACCGGCAAGGGGCCCTGCGGGTCTGGACTGCCCGCCAGGGGCCCGGGGGATGGGGGGCGATCCAGAAGGCGGTGGCGGGCGTTCCGGCGGACCCGATTGATCACGGCTGCGGGCGCTCAAGGACTCTCAACAGCACCATCTTGGTCCCTGGCGCCGCACCCCTCACCATCCCTTGCCGCAAGCTTCGTAGAGTCGAGTCAAGATCCGCCGCGCCCCGCGCTCCGACCTTGCCCGTCCGAGGCCCCGCCGAGCGTGTAACCCGGAGGTCCCGGCGTCCAAGCTGGGTGGGACGGGGGCAGATGCGGCAAACAGACTTGATGAGCCGCTCAAGGCGGGCGGTGCGCTGGCTGCAACCAGGCCTGGTGGTCAAGCGTTGGATCTTCACCTCCGGCCTGGGGTTGCTGATTGCCCTGTTGGGCGCAGCGGTTTGGGCTGATTTACAGCCCATCTACTGGACCCTGGAAGCGATTCGCTGGAGTCTGGGCCAGGTCACCAAGGTGCTGCCCCGCGGCATCACCGGCCCCCTCGTTCTTGTCTTGGGTGGGGGGCTGGTCTGGTTGGGCCAGAGCCGCAGCTTTGGCTCGATCCAGCAGGCCCTGGCCCCGGAAAAGGACACCCACCTGGTGGATGCCCTGATGGCCCAGCGGCGACTCAGCCGCGGGCCCAGCATTGTGGCCATCGGCGGCGGCACCGGCCTGGCCACCCTCTTGAGTGGCTTGAAGCGCTATAGCGGCAACATCACCGCCATCGTCACCGTTGCCGACGATGGCGGCAGCAGTGGGGTGCTGCGGCGTGAGCTGGGGGTCCAACCCCCCGGGGACATCCGCAATTGCCTGACGGCCCTGGCCCGCGAAGAGCCGTTACTCACCCGCCTGTTCCAATACCGCTTCAAGGCTGGCAGTGGCTTGGAGGGCCATAGCTTTGGCAATCTTTTTCTGACGGCCCTCACCGCCATCACCGGCAGCCTTGAATCCGCCATCACCGCCAGCAGCCGGGTTCTGGCGGTGCAGGGCCAGGTGGTGCCGGCCACCAATGCCGATGTGCGCCTTTGGGCGATTCTGGAAAACGGCGAGCGGCTGGAGGGAGAATCTCGCATCGGCAAAGCCACCAGCCCGATCGTGCGGCTGGGCTGCACGCCAGAACGCCCGCCAGCCCTGCCGCGGGCCCTGGAGGCCATTGCCCATGCCGAACTGATTGTGCTGGGCCCCGGTAGCCTCTACACCTCGCTGCTGCCCAACCTGCTGGTTCCCGAACTGGTGAAGGCGATCAGTTTGAGCAAGGCACCGCGGCTGTACATCTGCAATTTGATGACCCAACCGGGAGAGACCGATGGCCTCGATGTCAGCGGCCACCTGCGGGCGATCGAGGCCCAGCTGGCCAGCCTGGGGGTAAACGAGCGCCTCTTCGATGCGGTGCTGGCCCAGGAGGATCTGGGCAACTCCCACCTGCTCGACCACTACCGGTTGCATGGCGCCACCCCTGTCAGCTGCGATGAGACCAGTCTCAAAAAAGAGGGCTATGAAGTGATGCGGGCGCAGCTGCAGGGAGCCAGGCCCAGTGCCACATTGCGGCATGAGCCAGCCAGTTTGGCCAAAGCAGTGATGCGGTTTTACCGCAAACACCGCCACGATTGAACCCAGCGGTCCCAAAGCTGCGATAGCCAATGGACCGCCTGCTGGCGGAGCAGTAGGGCAGCGCGGGCAAGGTTGCCGTCAAGATGGACCTAATCGATCCTCTCCCTGATGCGTCTGATCGGCCTGCTGCTGACCCTGGCCATAGTTGGCTTCCTAATCCAGCGCCTTTATGGAGGCCCCACCCAGCTAAGCCCCACAGCAAAGCCCGCCATCACCGAACCGATCAAGCGCGCAACGGAAGCCGTGGACAAGGTGAATCAATTGGAACTAGAACGGGAGAAAAAGATTATGGGTGAATTTGCGCCTGGGACCAATTAATACGCATCCTGCATTTCGTAAAAATCGGGCTGCACATAATCCTTGCGTAGGGGCCAGCCTTTCCAGTCCTCTGGCATCAACAAACGCTTGGGGTGGGGATGGCCTTCGTACTGAATGCCGAACATGTCGAAGGTTTCCCGTTCCTGCCAATCGGCACCCCGCCAGATGCCATAGAGGCTCGGAATCGTGAGGGCGCCATCCCTGGGCAGGAATACCTTGATCCGCACCTCCTCAGGGCGAACCGCCGCAGGCAAGGGAGCTTCGGCGTCGCCCAGGGCCTCAATGGCATTAGCCAGGGGGGCAAGCTTGATCAGGTGGTAAAAACTGACCAGGCGACCGCCCGGTCCCTCGTCATAGCCCCCTTGGCATTGCAGATAGTCAAAGCCCGAGGCCTTGAGGGCGGTAGCCAGCAGGGGCAGAAAGGCGGCTTCAACGCCCAGGGTCTCGATGCCGAGATGGTCTGCCCCCAGGACCTCATGGTCGAAACCTTGAGATACCAGCCAGCTGCTTACCGGGCCGGCCGTTGGTGCTGCCAGTGGGGAAGCTTCTGGCCCTGAGGGGGTTGCGGCCTCGCTGGCAGGGGCCGCTGGCGTGTCTGAGCTTGGGGGTGTCTCTGCGGGCATGGTGCTTGGGAGGGCCTGGGTTGGCTCAGGGCAAAGAAGCCGGGGCTTGGGGCTCGGCGATTTGGGGTTCGGGGATAACGGCTGCCGGAGATGCAGCTACCGACAAGGGCAATCCAGCCGGCGCCGCCAGGGCCGCCTTTTGGGTTTCGGCACGCAGGTAGGCCCCGGTAACAATCGGTTCGACCCACTTCATCTGGTGGGGAATCGTGTAATAGCGGTGGGTGGGTTGCAAAAGTCCCCGTTCGGCCAGGGATTCATTACCCACTTTCTTGCGCAGCTTGATGACCGCATCAAAGATGGCTTCGGGCCGGGGCGGGCAACCAGGGAGGTAAAGATCAACCGGAATCAGCTTGTCGACGCCACGCACGGCGGTGGTCGAATCGGCCGAGAACATGCCGCCGGTGATTGTGCAGGCCCCCATGGCGATGACGTACTTGGGCTCGGGCATCTGCTCGTATAGACGCACCAGGGCCGGGGCCATTTTCATAGTGACGGTGCCTGCCACGATGATCAGATCGGCCTGTCTGGGGCTGGAGCGGGGCACCAATCCAAAACGGTCGAAATCAAAGCGGGAGCCGATCAGGGCCGCAAATTCGATGAAGCAACAGGCGGTGCCGTAAAGCAGGGGCCAGAGACTGCTGAGCCGGGCCCAATTGTGTAGATCATCCAAGCTGGTGAGGATGATGTTCTCGGAGATGTCGGCGGTGACGGCGGGGGCGCCGACGGGACCACAGCTAGCGGCCCGCAGGTCCCGCAGGGCGGCAACGGAAGGGGAATCGGAAGGGGTCAAAGTCATGGCACTCCGGGTCAGCTCCACTCAAGGGCGCCCTTGCGCCAGGCATAGGCAAGGGCCACCACCAAAATGGTGATAAAAATCAGGGCCTCAATAAAGGCCAGCAGGCCAAGCCGGTGGAAAGCCACGGCCCAGGGATAAAGGAAGACAGTCTCGACATCAAAAATGACGAAGACCAGGGCAAACATGTAGTAACGAATATTGAACTGAATCCAGGCGCCGCCGATGGGCTCCATACCGGACTCGTAGGTGAGCTGGCGCTCGCCTTGGCGGCTCTTGGGGGAGAGCAGCTTGTTCGTGACCAAAGCCAGCACCGGGACGGCAGCGGCAATCAGGAAAAACCCCAGGAAAGCGTCGTAACCGGGGAGCACGAACATCGTTGACCAAGTCCGATCTGGTAGGCATTCTGACACCTGCAGGCCCGTAGTGGGTGCCTGGCCCTTGGGGTGGGGGCTGGATAGAGTTTGGGCGCCCTGAAGCGCCAACGCATGAGCAGCGACGTCCCGGGCGATCCCCAACCTGGCGAGGATCGGCTCATGCCCCAGCCTGATGGCCCCCCGTCCGCTAGCGCGACCGACGGCTCCAGCGCCGAGGCAACGGCCACCGCCACTGAGTCAGTAACCAGCCCGGTTCCAGCCACCAGCCCGGTTCCCGCAACCGATTCGGCCCCAGAGCCGGCCATTGATCCGGCCAGCCACCGCTTCGAATGCCGCAGCTGTGGTTTCGTCTACGACCCGGCCGAAGGGGTGCGCAAGCTGGGCATCGAAGCTGGCACCCCATTTTTGGAACTGGATGCCGTCAGCTTCCGCTGCCCGGTCTGCCGCAGCCGGGTGGTGGCCTTCAAGGACATCGGGCCCCGGAACAAAGCCAGTGGCTTCGAGGAAAATCTCAATTACGGCCTAGGGGTCAACCGCCTCACCCCCGGCCAGAAGAACGTGCTCATTTTTGGTGGCTTC
>JBIIRU010000199.1:0-5294 GCA_044341355.1 Cyanobium sp.
GAAACGGTTGCTGCTGTAATCGGTGGTGACGCTACTGCCTGATTCAAAACCAATATCAAGGGTTTCGTCAGCTGAAAAAACGAACGGTTCGGTTTGTTCGATCCGACCCTCACCGACCTTATTACCATCCAAATATAGGCTCAGGCCACCGCCCTTGGCGATGCCATTGCCATCGTAGGCAAATTCCGCGCGCACCTGATGACGGCCAGGCGGGATGGTCTGCCCCTCCACAATGGTGGTGGTGAGGCCAAAGAAGTTGTAGGCATAGCGGAGCTGGCCCGCCTTGGCATAGAGCGCCCAGCCACCAATGCTGCCACCCACGGCAACGATCACGCCATCGGCACCCTTGGCCGGCACCTCCAGTTCGGCCGTGATCGCATGGGAGGCATTTTTGTAGTCGATGATTGATCCTTCGCTGAGGCGCCCCATGCCGCCAAACAACAGTTGGCGCTTGCCCTTGGCGAGCTGGGGCCGGCCGGCGAGGGTGGCATTGGCCCGCTCCGCAAAGCGGTCATCTAGTGGCAGAACGTTGTATTTGGTGGCCTCAATCAGCCACAGACGCTGCAGGTCTTTGAGCTTGCCTGGCTGTTCCTGGGCCAGATCGCGGGCCTGACTCCAATCGTTATTGGTGTCGTAAAGCTCCCAAACGTCGTCATCAAAGGGGGGAAGCTGAACGGCTCCGGTTTTCCAGGGGGTGCGGTGACGAGTGACTGCGGTCCAGCCTTTGTGGTAGAGGCCGCGGTTGCCAATCATCTCGAAGTATTGGGTTTCATGTCGCTCGGCTGCATCTTTCTCATCGAAGCAGTAGAGCATGCTCACCCCTTCCAGCGGTTTCTGTTGCACCCCATTGACGATTTGGGGCTGGGGCAGGCCGGCCGCCTCCAACACCGTGGCGGCCAGATCAATCACATGGTGAAACTGATTGCGCAATTCACCCTTGGCTGTAATCCCAGCTGGCCAGTGCACGATGGTGCCATTGCGGGTGCCACCGAAATGGGAGGCGACCTGTTTAGTCCATTGGTAAGGGGTGCACATGGCATGGGCCCAGCCGACGGCGTAATGGTTGTAGGCCTCGACACCGCCGAACTTGTCGATCCGTTCGCGCAGGTAATCGGCTGTTTCCAGGTGGCCGAAACCCTGGAGGGTAATCATCTCATTGAAGGTGCCTTGCAGCGATCCTTCAGCCGAGGCACCATTATCGCCAAGAATATAATAAATTAGGGTGTTATCCAGGATTTCAAGGTCGGCCAAGCCGTCCACCAGCTGTCCGAGATGGTGGTCCACATGTTCCAGGAAGCCCGCATACACCTCCATCTGTCTCACCAACACAGACTTCAAGTCATCGGCGATCTCATCCCAGGCTGGGATTTCGCCATGGCGCTCGGTGAGCAGGGTCTCAGGTGGCACCACCCCGAGTCGTTTTTGACGCTCCAGGGTTTCCTGGCGGAGTTGGTCCCAGCCCTGATCAAATTTGCCCTTGTATTTGTCGGCCCATTCGGCCGGTACGTGGTGGGGGGCATGGGTGGCGCCCGGGGCCCAGTACATAAAAAAGGGCTTATCGGGCGTTAATGATTTTTGTTGCCGCACCCAGCGCAGGGCCTTGCGAGAGAGGTCTTCAGTTAGGTGGTAGCCCTGCTCGGGGCTGCGGTCCGGCTCCACCGGTGTGGTGCCCTCATAGAGGGCCGGTTGGTATTGGTTGGTTTCGCCACCGATGAAGCCATAGAAATACTCAAAGCCGCCGCCGCCGCTGGGCCAGCTGTTGAACGGCCCCACCGGACTGGTTTCCCACACCGGCACCTCGTGACATTTGCCGAATTGGGCCGTGGCATAGCCATTGAGCTTGAGCACCTCAGCCAGGGGGGCGCAGGTGTTGGGGCGCAGGGAGTTGTTGCCCGGAGCCGACGTGGCCATCTCGGTGATCGCCCCAAAGCCCACCGAGTGGTGGTTGCGGCCGGTGAGTAGGGCCGCCCGGGTGGGGGAGCAGAGGGCGGTGGTGTGAAAGCGGTTGTACTTGAGGCCCTGGGCCGCCAGCCGCTCGGCGGTGGGGGTGTGCACGGGGCCGCCGAAGGCGGAGGAGGCGCCGAAACCGACGTCATCCAGCAGCACTACCAGCACGTTGGGGGCGCCGGCGGGGGGCCGCAGGGGCTGGATCGGTGGGTAGTGGGTGTCGGGATCCTTGGCATCAAAAGTGGTAAGCCCCTGGTGCTCCCGGTCGGGAATCGGAAGCACATTTCGGGGCAGATCCTGAGCTGATGCCATGGGGATCAAGAGGGTCGCTAAGCCAATATCCCAGTAAGTCAGTCCTGCTTGGGCATTTCAGTCCATCTCAGCTGGCCTTGCCCCAGGCGTCACGGTAAGGCTATGCCGTGCCCTTGTTCATCGCTGCTGGCTTGCAGCGCTGCCTGCCAACCTGGCCACGACCATCTGCAGCGAAGGGGCTAAGGGCCGGTGCTGGCGGATCTTGGCGCTCCAGACCTGGCCCGTGCCCAGCTCCTTGAGGCTCACCAGGGCCAGGTCCTGGCCCTCCAGCAGGCGCAGATCGCCAAGGGGACAACTCAAGGGACCGCGAAAGAAATGGCGCACCCGCCCATCGTTCTCCAGGCGCCACCAGGGTTCCAGGCTGGCGGCCGTGTAGGCGATTTCTTCTTGAAGCTCCCGCCGCAGGCCCTCCTCCGGGCTTTCGCCGGGCTCCAAATGGCCGCCAAACAAACCCCAACAGCCCGGCGCGACGATGCCCTCAATGTCGTCCCGCAATTGCAGCAGCCATAGGCCATCGCGCTCCAACAGGGCCAGGGCCACCTCTAGCGCCATCGGTTCTCCACTCCAATCCCAGTCCACGATGCCGCAAACCCTCCTTGCCCCTTCCCCTAGGGATGGGAGCCGTCCAGTACGAAGTCCTGCAGCAGCGGTGCGGCCACCATCAAGGCCAGGCTGCGGCCGGCCAGGCAGACCTGGGTCTCGGACCAGGCTTGGGGTTGGGCCGGCAGGTCCTCGGGGCTGGGCAGGCCGGTATCTATCACCCGCAACCAGCCCGTCGGGGCCAGCGGCAGTGAAAAGGTCATCGGTTGGTAATAGGCGTTCATGCCGCACCAGAGCAGCGGGCCCCGCCCAAGGTCACTGAGGCTCCAGGCCAGGGAATGGGACCAACTGGCCCAATCGGGTTTATACAAATCCACCCCGTGCCATTCGCGCCAAGCAAGGCCGCTGTCCCTGGGCCCGCTGGGGGGGCCACTGGCCAGGGGATTCTCCGGATTGAGCAGGGGAGCCAGGGTCTGGCGCAGGCTGATCAAACGCTTCAAGAAGACCATCAGGGCCCGATCGTCGGCATCGGGGTTCCAGTGCATCCAGCCGAGGGGGTTGTTCTGGCACCAGGTGTTGTTGTTGCCCCCCTGGCTGCGGCGTACCTCATCGCCCATCAGCAGCATCGGCACCCCCGGGGCCAGCAACAGAGTCGTCAACAGATTGCGCAACTGGCGCTGGCGCAGGGTCTCGATGCTGTTATCGCTGCTGGGACCCTCGACACCGTGGTTCCAGCTGTTGTTGTGGTTATCGCCATCGCGGTCGTTCTCGCCATTGGCCAGGTTGTGCTTGCGGTCGTAGCTGACCAAATCGGCCAGGGTGAAGCCGTCATGGGCGGTGAGGAAGGTGATCTGGCGGCCCAGGGGAGCTGGCTGGCCGCCGTAGAGATCGGGGCTGCCGGCGAGCCTCTGGCCCAGCAGCCAGGCGCAGCGCTCGTCCCCCTTCCAGAAACGGCGCAGATCATCCCGGAAGCGACCGTTCCAGGCGGCCACCCGCTGGGCCGGAAAATCCGCCAGCCGGTAGAGACCGCCACAGTCCCAGGGTTCACTGATCAGCTTTAGGTCGCTGAGGTCGGGATCGGCCTCCATCTCCTCAAACAGGGGTGGCATGTCGAGGGGCATCAACTCCTCCCCCCGGGCCAGGGCAATGCCGAGATCGAAACGGAAACCATCGATGCCCAGCTCGATCGCCCAGCAACGCAGTGATTCCAGGATCAGGCGCCGGGCCAGGGGGCGATTGGCGGCGATGCTGTTGCCGCAACCGCTGACATCCAAGTATTCACCGCTGGAATTCTGGTGGTAGTAATGGCTATCGGCCAATCCCCGCCAGCTCAAGGTGGGCCCAGCCTGGTTGCCCTCGCTGGTGTGGTTGTAGACCACATCCAAAATCACCTCCAGACCCGCTTGGTGGGCGGCGCTCACCAGTTGGCGCACCTCTTGACGGGCCTGCAGCGGCTCGTCGCTGACCAGATAGGTGGGGTGGGGCGCAAACCAGCTCAGGGGGCTGTAGCCCCAGTGGTTGTAGCGGCCAATCGGGGCATCCTGGGGGTCAAAGGCCATCACCGGCAGCAACTCGATCGCCGTAATCCCCAGGTCCTGCAGATAGGGCAGGCGATCGATCAACCCCAGCAGGGTGCCCTGGCGTTCGGGGGCCACCCCGCAGTCGGGGCCGCGGCTGAAGCCCCCCACATGCAGTTCGTAAATCAGGGAGGTCTGCCAGGGTTGTCGCGGCCGGGGCGCCGCCTCGAAGTCGAAACGGTCCCGCTCGGTGACCACCCCCTTGAGGCAGGTGGCCGTATTCGGTATGGCCCCAACGGCCTGGAGGCGTTCATAGACATCCCAGCCGGTGATCGCCCGGGCGCAGGGATCCAGCAGCACCTTGGATGGATTGAAGCCATGGCCGCCGGGCTGCAGCGGACCAAACACCCGGTAGCCATAGCAGCAGCCGAGGCCCACACCCAACACCTCAACATGCCAATGGTTGCCGGAGCGGTGGCGCGGATCCAGCTCGATGACCTGCTCGGGCTCGCGGGCGGAGCCAGAGGCGAACAACAACAGCTCCACCCGGGTCGCCAGGGGCGCCACCACAGAAAAATTGACGCCTGCCTTGGTGACGCTGGCCCCTAGGGGCGAGGGATGGCCGATCCGGATCGCCGACAAAGGGCACTGGTCTGGTTGGGGGCCAAGCTAGGCCTGATGCCAGCGAATGTTTCGCGTTGAACCCGCCATGACAGCGGCCCCGCACAGCCGCGAACCGGGGCGCCCCCCCCGGCCCGTGCGTTCCGACCTCTGGTTGTTTGCCCCCAACCGGGATAACCAGGGCGGCAGCGCCTGGTTTCTGGAGCATTCAGATGGCGATTTGCTGGTCGATGTTCCGGCGCTGACCGAAGCCAACCTGGCATTTCTGCAGCACCGGCCCCGTCCGGGTCAGATCGTGCTGACGGGACGGGACGGCCACGGCCGCTGCCGGGCCCTGCAGGAGGCCCTCGGCTGGCC
>JBIIRU010000015.1:0-18231 GCA_044341355.1 Cyanobium sp.
TCAGCCCTCGCCTTTTTAGTGGTAGGGGTGGTGGCCACGGTGGTGCAGGGAGGGCTGATTGGGCCCCTGGTGGCCCGTTTTGGCGAACGCAGACTGTCCCTGACGGGGGTCGGGTTCGTCAGTGTGGGCTTTTTGCTGATCGCCCTGGCCCAACGCACGACGGCGGTGCCCTTGGTGTTTGGCGGTGTGGCCCTGTTGGCCCTGGGCACCGGACTGGTCACCCCCTGCCTGCGCAGCCAGGTTTCCCGGCGCCTGGAGGACGGCGGCCAGGGTGCGGCCCTGGGCAGCATGCAAGCCCTGCAGAGCCTGGCCGGGGTGCTGGGGCCACCCATGGCGGGCCTGGCCTTCGAGACCATCGGCCAACGCAGTCCTTTCTGGGTGGGACTGGCGCTGATGTTGGTGGTTGGGATACTCGTCGGCGGGCTGCCCGGTCAAGCAAGCCCATCACGCCAATCAACGGCATGAGATTGCTACGTTCATTCCATTATTCAGCCCCCCACCAAAGCCCCAGCAATGACGAAATCCAGCGTGCCACCCGAGCTATACATCAACCGGGAACTCAGCTGGATCGACTTTAATCAGCGCGTCCTTGCCCAGGCCATGGACGAACGCACACCCCTATTGGAGCAGGCCAAATTCAGTGCCATTTTTAGCAATAATCTCGATGAATTTTTCATGGTGCGAGTGGCCTCACTCAAGTCCCAACAAGAGGCGGGGCTCACCACCCTCAGCGACGACGGACTGACCCCACTGCAGCAACTAGAGGCAATCCAAACGAAATTGAGACCGCTGCTCGATCAACAACAGCAGCACTATCGCCTGCACCTCAAACGCTCGCTATCCGAATACGGCGTCCACCTGTTCGATTACAGCCGCCTTAACGAGAAACAAAAAGAGTGGGTGGACAACTATTTCCAACGCGCCATCTTTCCGGTCTTGACGCCCCTAGCCGTCGATCCAGCGCATCCCTTCCCGTTCATGAGCAACCTCAGTCTCAATGTGGCGGCCCTGGTCAGTGATCCAGACACGGGCCAGCAGCAGTTCGCGCGGGTCAAGGTGCCACAGAAGATTCTGCCCCGCTTCGTGCCAATTCCCACCGAGCTCTGCACGCGCAGCCCTGAGGCCCTGTTCACGGTGGTGCCCCTGGAGCAGCTGGTCGCCTTCAACCTGCAGCACCTTTTCCCGGGGATGACGATCGAAGGCCATTACTTCTTTCGCATCACCCGCGACGCCGACCTGGAACTGCGGGATCTGGAGGCCGATGACCTGATGGAGGCCTTGCAGGCTGGACTGCGCAAGCGTCGCCTGGGGGGAGAGGTGGTGCGTCTCGAGGTGGCCAATGAAATGCCCGACGACATGGTGCGGCTGCTGATGGAAGGACTGGATGTGGAGAGCGAGGACCTCTATCGCATCAACGGTCCCCTCGGCCTTGATGATCTGATGAGCCTGCTGTCAATCCCCCTGCCCCAGCTGAAGGACGAGCCCTATCAAGGGCGGACGGTGCCGGCGTTGCTGCGGGCCCAACGCAGCCAATTGGAGGACGGCTCGATCAAGCAGGAGGAATTCCAAAGCATTTTTTCCGTGATCCGCCGCGGTGATGTGTTGTTGCATCACCCCTATGACCTGTTCACCACCTCGGTGGAGGAATTTCTCAACCAGGCCGCCGACGACTCCTCGGTGCTGGCGATCAAGATGACCCTCTATCGCACCTCCAAGGATTCGCCGGTGGTGGCGGCCCTGATTCGCGCCGCCGAAAATGGCAAGCAAGTGATGGCCCTGGTCGAACTGAAAGCCCGTTTCGACGAAGACAACAACATCCACTGGGCCCGCGAATTAGAGCGTTCCGGGGTCCATGTGGTCTATGGGGTGCTCGGACTGAAAACCCACACCAAAGTGCTGCTAGTGGTGCGCCGCGAGAAGGAGTTATTGCGCAGTTATGTGCACGTGGGAACCGGTAACTACAATTCAAAAACTTCGACTCTCTACACCGACATAGGCCTACTCACAGTGAACGAAGACTTTGGTCAGGATCTGGTTGAACTGTTCAACTATCTCACCGGTTTTTCCAAACAACAGAGTTTCCGCAAACTGCTCGTGGCCCCTGTCACCCTGCGCCGCGGCATGGAAGACCGGATCCGCCGCGAGATTGACCATGCCAAAAATGGCCGCGGTGGCCACCTGCGGGCCAAGATGAATTCCTTGGTTGATCCTGCGATCATCGCCCTGCTCTACGAAGCCTCGCAAGCTGGGGTCAAGGTCGAATTGATCATTCGCGGCATGTGCTGCCTGCGGCCAAGGCTAGCGGGCGTTAGCGAATCGATCAGCGTTTCCAGTGTAATTGGCCGCTTTCTTGAACACTCCCGTTTGTTTTGGTTTGCCAACGGTGGCGAGTCCGAACTCCTGATCGGCAGTGCTGACTGGATGCCGCGCAATCTCGATCGCCGGGTCGAAGCCGTTGCCCCGGTTGAGGATCCGCGCTTGAAGGGCCATCTAGAAGGCTTGCTACAGCTTTACCTCGACGATAGTGGCGCCTGGCACATGCACAGCGACGGCAGTTTTCACCAATACCCACTTGAAGGAACGGGCCAGCAGGTGCAAGCAACCTTGATGGATCGCTGGCGGGGCGGATTATGACGGCTTATCCAGCAACCAAAACACAGACAGCCAAAACACAGAAAAGCGCAGCACTTGGGGCCAACAATCCTCCGATTCTGAACAAAAGCACTTTCCAACTGGTGCTATATTCCCCCCAAATTCAATCGGAGGCCTGGGGTGATGGGGACACCTCTGCATTCCGCTTTCGCCCTGCTGCGCGCCAAAGGCGCTGCACGGGGCGAAGCGAGCGCTGGTGACAGCGGCAGTCCAAACCAAAAAGACAAGACCAAACCACCTAGTACCCGGGCGGCAGCCCGGACAGCAGCCCAGCGATCCAGCAGCCGCGGTAGCCCAGATGCCATCGGCTGGTATCTGGGCACCATCGGCCGGGTGCCGCTGCTGACACCAGCGGAGGAAATTGAGCTGGCCCACCATGTCCAGTCCGCCAAACCGCTGCAACTTCTCGCCAACGATCAGCGCACACCCCTGCAGAAACGTCAGATTCGCATGGGTCAACGGGCCCGCGATCGCATGATGGCCGCCAACTTGCGTCTGGTGGTGAGCGTGGCAAAAAAATATCAAAATCAAGGCCTTGAATTGCTCGATCTCATCCAGGAGGGAGCCATTGGCCTCGAGCGGGCAGTCGACAAGTTTGACCCCGGCATGGGCTACAAATTTTCCACCTATGCCTATTGGTGGATCCGCCAAGGCATGACCCGTGCCATTGATAACAGCGCCCGCACCATTCGCCTACCGATTCACGTCAGCGAAAAACTCTCCCGCATGCGGCGGGTGACCCGCGAGCTTTCGCACCGCCTCGGACGCCAACCCAACCGCCTCGAAGTGGCCCATGCCGTTGGCATGACTCCCGAGGAATTGGAGGAATTGATCTCCCAAAGCACCCCCTGCGCTTCCCTTGATGCCCACGCCCGCGGCGAAGAGGATCGCAGCACCCTCGGCGAACTGATCGCTGATCCCGGCAGCAACGAGCATCTGGACTCGATGGATCGCCTGTTGCAAAAGGAACACCTGGGGGCCTGGCTTTCCCAACTCAATGAACGGGAGCAGAAAATCCTGCGGCTGCGCTTCGGCCTAGAGGGCAGCGAACCGCTGACGCTGGCCGAAATCGGCCGGATCATCAACGTCTCCCGCGAGCGAGTACGCCAGCTGGAAGCCAAGGCGATCATGAAGCTGCGGATGCTCAGCGACAGACAACAGGCAGCCTGAGACAGCGGTGGAATTCGCAATGGCGCTGGAGCCGGAATGGATTCGGCGCCAGCTACCTGGAGTCGGCGCTGTTGGGGCCTGGCTGATTTTGGTGTGCTGCCTGGCCCTGCTGGTGCGTCGCCGCTGGCCCGACCAACCCGAATGGAGCCGCAAGGTGGTCCACATCGGCAGCGGTCCGGTGCTGTTGATCGCCTGGGGGCTGGGCATCGATCGCCGGATCGCCCTTCCGGTCGCCGGACTCGTCACCTTGCTAGCGGCCCTCAACCACCGCATCCGGGTGCTGCCGGCCATCGAAGATGTGGATCGCCGCAGCTACGGCACCATCGCCTATGGGGCCACCATCTTGCTGTTGCTGCTGCTTTGGTGGCCGGCCCAGCCCGCTGCGGTGGCGGCCGGGGTGCTGGTGATGGCCTGGGGAGATGGGTTCGCCGGCCTGATCGGGCCCATCTGGCCTTCACCAAGCTGGCAGGTGTGGGGACAGAGACGGTCGCTTTTGGGCACCACAACCATGGCCCTGGCCAGCCTGGGGGCCCTCGTCTTGGTGAGGCAATTGGCCCTGGCAGCGGGATTGACGGCGCCCGATCTCGGTGCCCTGGCCGCGATGGCGTTGCTGGCTACCGCCCTGGAACAGGTGGCCTGGCTGGGATTGGACAACCTCAGCGTGCCATTGGCGGTGGCTGCCCTATGGCGCTGGTGGTCTGGGGGCTGAGAATCAAGCCTGCAGGGATTGCTCACAGCGATGCATCCAGTCCTGCTGGCTGCCAAGGCCGGCCACCAGCAGGCGATCGTCGGGTTCGTCCCGCAGGCGCAATTGCCACTGGCGAATCACCTCGGCCCGCTCCATCCAGACATCGACAACGGTATGGCGAATCAAATCCCCATCCCAGCGACGACAACGGGCTGACTCCAGGGCCCAGTCCAACAGGGCATCAAGCTGAAACGGCCGAAATCCTGCGTAGACAGGACCCAACCCTGCGGGGGTGGCATTCCTCTGTTCGAGATAAAAGATCTGCAGCGGATCAGAAAGTCCGCAGAATTGAAGCAGAAAGGCCATGTCCTAGACCCATGGTTTGACTGGATGAACACCTTAGGGATGGTCAACCACAGAGATGTTCACCAAGAACATCTCGTCGTCTTCGCCACTACCTGGCACTTGCAATCTAGGAGTGCCAAAAAATAGTTGACCCCGCCTGGCGGTTGGGGTTTAGGGCCATCAAGCGGTGACTAGGTGCCCTTGGCGGGCCCTGCGCACCGCCCCCGCCAGCTCGTCGAGCAAAGCCAAGGTGGTGTCCAGGGCGATGCAGGCATCGGTGATGCTCTGGCCGTAGGTGAGCTGGCTGAGGTCGGCGGGGATTTTCTGGCTGCCCTCCACCAGGTGGCTCTCCAGCATCACGCCCATCACATGCAGGGAGCCGCCTGCCACCTGCTCTGCCACCTGGCGCAACACCTCCCCCTGGCGGCGGTAGTCCTTATTGGAATTGCCATGGCTGCAATCGACCATCAGGCGGGCGGGCAGGCCCTCGGCGGCCAGCTGGGCGGCGGCGGCGGCCACGGCCTCAGGCCCGTAGTTGGGGCCGCCCTTGCCGCCCCGCAAAACCAAATGACCATCTGGATTGCCGGTGGTACTGACGATCGCGGCATTGCCCTGCTGGCTGATGCCCAGGAAATGGTGCGGTTTGGCCGCCGCCTCCATGGCGTTGATGGCGGTGCTGGCACTGCCATCGGTGCCGTTCTTGAAGCCGATCGGCATCGACAGCCCCGAGGCCATTTCGCGGTGGGTCTGGCTTTCGGTGGTGCGGGCACCGATGGCGGTCCAGCTGATCAAGTCGGCGATGTACTGGGGCACCACCGGATCCAGCAGCTCGGTGGCGGCGGGCAGGCCCAGCTCGGCCAGGTGCAACAGCAGACCCCGGGCCCGGCGCAGCCCGGTGTTGATGTCGTAGCTGCCATCGAGATGGGGGTCATTGATCAGGCCCTTCCAGCCCACGGTGGTGCGGGGCTTCTCGAAATACACCCGCATCACCACTTCCAGGTCATCCTTGAACCGGTGATGCGCCGCGGCGATGGCGGTGGCGTACTCCTGGGCGGCCGCTACGTCATGGACAGAGCAGGGCCCAACGATCACCAGCAGCCGCTGATCGCCGGCGTGCAAGATCGCCTTGATCCGTTCGCGGGCGCACTGCACGGTGCGGGCGGCCGTCTCAGTGATCGGAAGCTCCGCGTGCAGCACCGCCGGCGGCACCAGGGGCCGGGTTTCGACGATGTGAAGATCGGAGGTGGGGATCATGAATGGCAGACGCCCTGGCAATCCGGCATTCCACCCTAAAGGGGTTGCCGGCGCCTGTCGGCAAACGGGGACGAGGCTGGTTCAAGGGAGCGGCAGGCAGCCGACATCCAGATGCACTCAGGGGATGGGCATGGGGCATGGGGCATGGCGGTGAGACGGTGCTGCCCATGGTGGAACTGGTAAGGGGAAGCCCCGGGCTTTCTGTTGCCTCCCATTCCCTGTGCCCCCTGACACCCCTGGCGCCGCCGCCGCCGACAGCGAGACGCCCCCAGCTCCGCCAGAATTGTCAGCACCAATGCGCCCCTGGCCCGGCCTTGATCTTCTCGGTGCCATCCAGGCCGGCGGCGGCCTGATCCTCGGCCTGATCGCCCTGTTCACGTCCTATGACCACATCACCTTCGCCGGCCAGCGCATCGGCCTCCAGCAGCAATGGGGCATCCCCCTCATCGCTGCCTCGGTGGCGACAGTATTTGTCGATGCTGAATTGGCGACCCGTGCGCGGGATCGAGCTCGAGATCGAGCAGATCAAGCAGCGCTCGATGCAATACGAGCAGCGCAAGATTCAGCACGAAGTGCGAATGAAACAGCTCGAGAACGAAATCTTGCGAGTGAGGAACGACAGCGAGCAGATCAAGAAAGAAACCGAGCAGCTGAGGCGCGAGAACGCCAGAGAGAAAGTTTTGAGCGCCTTGATCAAGCAGCACTGCTTTCCGCCCGAGTCCAGCTCGACCCCTCCCCAACAAACCGAGCCCGATTGCGGGCCTTCCTTACCTTGATGGCCCAGAGGCCACTGGAAGATGGGGAAGCAGGTATGGCATGAATAGCTTAAGAAATCGAGGCGCCTGCGGCGCCAGCCGGGGACAGCCAACGGCCAACGGCCGCAAACCAACAGCCGAACAGCCAAGGGTAAAGAAATAAAGAGTTAAAGGCTAAAGAAACTAGTCCTGGGGGAGGCAACAGACGCGGAAACCGAGGCGGTCGTAGCGGGAGACCGGGAGGTTGATGAGGCGGAAGGCCGAGCGGCAGTGCGCGGGGTCGGCGCTCCACGACCCGCCGCGCAGCAGCCGCCTATCTTGATCCTCCTTGGCCAACTCCGGCGCCGGCTCCTGCCAGGCGCTGCCGTTTGTGGGACCCTTCGCCAAGGAAGGATGCCAGCGATCCAGACACCACTCCCAAACATTGCCGTGCATGTCCTGCAAACCCCAGGCGTTGGCGGGGAAGCTGCCCACATCGGTGGTCTGCTTGCGGTAGGTCCCTTTCGAACCCTGGCCATAAGTGTAATTGCCATCGTAATTGGCCAGCTCGGTGGTAAGGGTTTCCCCGAAATGAAATGGGGTGGTGCTGCCTGCCCGGCAGGCGTATTCCCACTGGGCCTCGCTGGGTAGGGTGTAGTTTCGCCTCGTATGCTTGCTGAGGCGACGGCAGAATTCGATCGCATCGTGCCAGCTCACTGACTCCACCGGGCGGTCTGGCCCCTTGAAATTTGACGGATCGGAATTCAGTTCTCGCTCCACCTTCTCCAACCCGGCCACCACCTTCCACTGGGACTGAGTGATCGGGAAACGACCCATCCGGAACGCCGGCACCGACACGCGGCGCTTGGCCTCGACATCGCTGCTTATCACCCCGAGGTCCCGTTTACGATCATCAGATAACCATGAATAATCATTTCTACCCTTTTCACTCAAGGGCGAACCCATCAGGAAACTTCCTGCTGAGATCTCCACCATGGTGAGATCCACGCCCTGCGGCAGCTCTTCGTTATAGTTTCGAACAAGAATAGGCTGCGCCTTCTTCTCCCAGCGATCCCCCTGCCGCACCAACAAGGTGGTGGTGGAATTGGAGATCGCTCTGGCGGGTTTTGGCTGCTTTTTTACAGCAATGACACCAAGAACCACCCCCAGCCCCGTGCCAGCGCTGATCAACAGTTGGCGACGTGAGAGTGGCCCAGAGGGCGGGCGAACCCGACTCGTCTGCGGCTGCCCAGTCGCTCTCTTCACCTCTCGATACTGCTGCTGCTCTTTGGCCTCACTGTCCCTAAACTCAGCCTGGCCAGGGACCCTTTTCGCTGTTTCCTGCCGCTGAGAAACCTGTTGCTCCCACGGTTTATTCACGTATTCAGCTCGTTTCTTCGCCAGCAGTGATTCTTTGATTTGGGCAACATCTTTATCGCTGAGTTCAAGCTGCTGCTGGAATCGTTTTAGTCCATCAATAGCGTAATTATCCAGCGGATACTGGATGTTGATCGCACGCCGAAACTCCTGTTCATAGCGTTGAAGCTTCTCCTGGCGATCGTTCTTTGCTGGCTGCGGCGGCTCCTCGGCTGCTTGTTCTGGCGGGGCCCTGCGCTCCAGGGCCTTCATCTCGCGGTCCAGCCGTTCGGCCTCCGCCTTCCAGTGTTCCACCTCCGCGCGATTTTGATGCTCGGCTTGTTCACGGGCCTGCCGCTGCTGTTCCTCTCTCTGCTCGCGGGCCAGTCGTTCGTGCTCGGCTTTTCGCTCCAGGGCCAGCTGCTCGCGGGCCAGCCCATCGGCTTCCTGGCGGGGGCGTTCCTCTGCCTCGCGGGCCAGCCGTTCTTGTTCGGCCTGCCGCTCTTGGGCCTCCCGCTCGCGGGCGACCCGCTCGGCCTCCTCCTCCTGCTCACGCTCCAGCCGTTCCGCCTCCGCTTTCTGCTCCTGGGCCAGTCGCACCTCCTGCTCCTTCTGCTCACGGGCGAACCGTTCGGCCTCTTCCTCCCTCAGGCGAGCCAGTCGCACCTCCTGCTCCTGACAGGTGCTCAGAATCAGCTCGGCGATCTGCACAAAGGCCCGTTCCTGTTCCACTTCAGCCATCTCGGCCAAGGTGCGGCCGGGGGGAATCACCGCCTGGTACTGCTCGATCTCCGGTATGTGTTTCCAGAGGCTGGGGCGCAGGGGCACCCAGAGAATGCGCAGGCCCTTTTCCTTCGCTGCCCGGAACAGGGGCGGCAGTTCACTGCGCACCACAAAGTCGGAAGCCAGGAAGTCTGCGCTCACCAGCAGCAGGGCCACGCTGGCGCTCGCCAACGCCTGCTCAATCTCCTGCCGCCACAGGCCGCCCGCTTGGATGCGGCTGTCGTCCCAACGCTCGAGCCCGTAGCGCTGCTCCAGGGGCTTGATCATCCGGCGCAGCCGCTCCACCCATTCGCCATCGCGATGGCTGTAGCTGATGAACAGCTGGCGGCGCTCCGGTTGCACCGATGCCGACTGCAGAGGGTGGCCCTCCTCGCTGCCCAACCGTTGCTTCCGCCACTGGTCCCGAGGGTAGTCCCCATCAGGCCAGTTTGCAGATCAGCAACAATTCGAGCTACTGGGCCAACAGCTCGGCTGTGGGTCTGCACAATTGCATCGCTTGGGGGTGAACTCCCCTATCTCTTCCGTTTGGAAGATGGGTAGGTATGGAGTGAAGGAATTGCTCAGGACTTCGCTGATCGGCCTGTGGAACGTAGCCGACAACCACGGCTCTGATACCTGCCGATAACCAGCCCGTGAGCACGCCTGGGTTGCACATGGTGGAACTGGTAAGGGGCGCCCCGGGCTCCCCGTTGACTCCCGCTCCCTGTGCCACCTGACACCCCAGAACCCACCGCCGACAGCGAGACGCTCCCAGCTCCGCCAGAATTGTCAGCACCAATGCGCCCCTGGCCCGGCCTTGATCTTCTCGGTGCCATCCAGGCCGGCGGCGGCCTGATCCTCGGCCTGATCGCCCTATTCACGTCCTATGACCACATCACCTTCGCCGGCCAGCGCATCGGCCTCCAGCAGCAATGGGGCATCCCCCTCATCGCTGCCTCGGTGGCGACAGTGGTTATCGATTCTCAACTGGCGACCCGTGCGCGGGATCGAGATCGAGATCGAGCAGATCAAGCAGCGCTCGCAGCGAACCGAGCAGCGGACGAGGCTGATCAAGAAAGAAATCGAGCAGCTGAGGCGCGAGAACGCCAGAGAGAGAGCTTTAAGCGCCTTGATCAAGCAGCACTGCTTTCCGCCCGAGTCCAGCTCGACCCCTCCCCAACAAACCGAGCCCGATTGCGGGCCTTCCTTACCCTGATGGTCCAAAGGCCGATGCAAGATGGGGATGGGGATGGGGGTATGGCATGAATAGCTTAAAAAATCGAGGCGACTTGGCCCGGAGCGCCGCCCTCAAACCTCCCAGATCCGGCGTGGATCAATCACCAGGCCGGGAAACTCCAGGCCCGCCTCCAGCCGGCTTGGATCGTTGAGCACTAGGGAAGCGTTGGCTGTTTCCGCAGCCGTCCACACCTCCACCGTGCGTTTTTGCGGCAGCAGCAGCCAGCCCAAGCGGGCGCCGTTGGTCATGTAGGCCACCATTTTGCGGCACAAATCCTCGAGCTCATCGGAGGGGCTGGCCAGCTCCACCACCAGATCGGGGCAGATGGGCGCAAAGCTCTCCCGCTCGGCCTCGCTCAACGCCTGCCAACGATCCAGCCGCACCACGCTGGCGTCGGGGCTGCGCACCGAGCCATCGGGGAGCAGGAAGCCAGTGGAGCTGTCGAACACGATCCAGCCGAGATCGGCGACCACCGCCCAGTTTTCGAGCTGAGCCACCAGGCGGCTGTTGCGCGCACCTGTGCTGCCGCCAGTGGGGGTCATCTCAATAAGGGTGCCATCGGCAGCGAGCTCAAGCACCGCCTCTGGGTTGGCCGCACACACCTCGGCAAACTGGGAAGGCGTGAAGGTGAGCGAGCGGGGCAGGGTGAGCATGGGGGCCCTGCGGGATGGGTTAGTTCAGGTTAAATGGATTCAGGAAGATGGGGCATTGGCGGCGGATCAGTTCGAGACAGGCCTTGAAGCAGGGAAGTTCGGCGGGGCGATATCAGCAGCGCTGGTCAAGGTGTGGGTCTTCTCCATGCGTTTGCTCAGGCGGCGGCAGAACTCCTGGGCATCAAACCAGCTCACGCGCGCCACTTGCCGCCACTGGGCCCCGGTGGCCGCAAGCCAATCGTCGGCGTGTTCAGGGGTAGGGGCGCTGTCCCAGTTGCTGAGATCCTGCTTGCCAACCCTCTTGCGCTACTGCCAGTGGTGGCTGGGGATGGTGATCCGCACCAACTGGAGAAGTAGACGATGGGACGATCGAGGGAGTTCCAGCGCCCCGGATAGCGGGCGCCGCCGCATCACATGTAGGAGCCCGCCGCCATCGCGCCGATCAAGTTGGCAAGCAAGGCCTCGCCTTGTGGGGTGTGCAGGTAAAGCTCGGGGGCGGCGCCGCCGAGGGCATGGTTGGGGCGGCGCAACCAGCGCTCCACCCAGGCGGCGGCATCGAAGGGTTCGGTGTTGCCCGACTCACGCAGCAGCAGTTGCACCTGCTGGATCAGTCTGGCTCGCACGGCCGACGGCATGGCTGTGCCCTCTCCCACAGAATCCCAATCACCTGCCGCCGCGACGGTGGAACTGGCAGTGCCACTGGCATTCGCCTCGGTGGTGGATTCAGCTGAGCGGGCCATCGCTTCAATATCGCACTGGAATCGAGCTGACAATGGTGTGGTGATGGCTCAGCCAGCCCAGATCTGTTCGAGCTCGATCACCAAGCCGGGAAACTCCGCAGTCGCCTCCAGCCGGGAGGCATCACTCAGGACGCTGAGCTGATGTACGACGCCATCTTTTGCCGCAATGGCTCCAACTGATCCGACGGGCTGGCAAGTTCCACCACCAGATCCGGGCAGAGGGGCGGGAAGCCTTCCCTTTCAGCCTCGCTCAAGGCGCGCCAACGATCCAGCCGCACCAGGCTGGCATCAGGGCTGCGCACGAAACCATCGGCAAGCCGAAAGCCACCGGAACTCTCGAACACGATCCAGCCGTCGACGGTTCGGGCCCAGGACTGCAGCTGGAATACCAATGCCGAGTTGCGTGCACTGGTGTTACCGCCGGTTGGGGTCATCTCGATCAGGGTGCCATCGGCCGCAAGTTCCAACACCGCCTCCGGATTGGCTGCACACACCTGCGCGAATTGATCTGGGGTGAGGCTGAGCGAGCGAGGCAGGGTGAGCATGGGAGCCCTGCGGAACGGGTGATCTCAGGCTAAAGGGTTTGGGGAAGATGGGCCCCTGCCGGCGGATTAGATCAAGTCAGGCTTCGCAGCAGGAACGTTTGGCTGGGATCTTGCTGGTGGAAACTCGGGGAGAGATAAAAAATTGCCGGCGCCTACGGCGCCACACGCAACAGCCAACAGCCAGAGTCAAGAAACAGCCGAGTGTAAAGATATAAAGAGTTTAAGGGTAAAGAAATTAGTCCTGGGGGAGGCAACAGACGCGGAAACCGATGTCGTCGTCGCGGGCGACCGGGTGGGAGTTGAGGCGGGAGGCCGAGCGGCAGAGCGCGGGGTCGTAGTTCCACGACCCGCCGCGCAGCAGCCTTAGTTCATCATCAGCCGCTGCAGGAATCAACCAGGGTTGGTCATCACCAGGGGCGAAGTTGTAACTCTCATGCCAGTGGTCTTGGCACCACTCATACACATTGCCGTGCATGTCGTGCAGGCCCCAGCCATTGGCCGGGAAGCTGGCTACGTCGATGGTCTGCTCGCGGTAGGTGCCCTTGGGGCCGTTTCCATAAACATAATTGCAGTTGTAGTTGGCCAGCTCCGACGTAACCGTGGCCCCGAAATGAAACGATGTGGTGCTGCCGGCACGGCAGGCGTACTCCCACTGGGCCTCGCTCGGCGGGCCGTAACGCTGACCCGTGCGCTGGTTCAAGCGGCGGCAGAACTCCAGCGCATCAAACCAGCTCACCTGCTCCACCGGGCGGTTGGCACCCTTGAACTTCGAGGGATCGGGCTCCAGGTCGCACCCCACCTTCTGCCACCCCGCCACCGCCCGCCACTGGGCCTGGGTGATAGGTGTCTGGGCCATGAAGAATGATCCCAGCGTCACCTCGTGCTGGGGGCCTTCATCGTCTGATCGCTCCGGCTCGTCCTCAGGAGAGCCCATCCGAAAGCTGCCCGCCGGGATCTTCACCATGGTGAGGGCCAACCCCTCGCCCAGATCCTCCCGGTAACCCTGCACCTGCAGCGGGCGCCGCTCCATGCTCCAGCGGCCGCCCTCCTGGCGCAACAGGCAGGTGCTGGTGGCGAAGCGCTGCAGCCGCGAGGAATCCTTGGCAGTCGGGGCGGCTGGGGAAGAGGGCGCAGGCGGAGGATCGGGCTGTGGTTGAGCCTGGGCCGGATCCTGAGCCTGGGCCAGATCCTGGGCCGGGGCAACCTCAGAAGTAAGCGCATCGCGGATGACCCCGGCGATGGTCTTGAGCGCCATCTTCTGCTGCACCGGACCCATCGCTTCAAGAGGCTCTCCGGGAGGCAACACCGCCTGGTATTCGTGAATGGGGGTGGCTTCGTAGAAACAAGGGCCAAGACATACCCAGAGGATGCAAAGACCTTCCGCCTCGGCAGCCCGCAGCAGCGGCGGCAGCTCCTTGTTGATCACGAATTCGGAGGCCAGAAAGTCGTCGCTCACCAGGAGCAGGGCCACCCTGGCGCTGGCGAGGGCCTTCTCGATCTCAACCTTCCACTTCGCCCCCGCTGGAATCTGGGAGTCGTCCCACAGCCGCAGGGCCTCGCTGCGCACCAGCGGCCGAATCATCGTCTGCAGCCGCTCCACCCACCCCCGATCGGCATGGCTGTAGCTGATGAACAGCTGATCGCGTTCGGGGGGAGGGGTCATCGCATGCCGCCAGGCGGGGGCCGTTCCGGTGCGGAGGGATTCTGGTGGCGAGGGTAGGGCACCAGGCACGGCCAGAGGCACCACCCTTTCCAGGCAGAGTGCTGGATCATGGCGCTGAAGCTCGAGGAAATTCTTCGCCTCGCTGCTCAATAAACCGCAGTTTCACGCGATCACGGCCGATATGCTTTTCATCCTGATTCATCCTGATTCATCCTGATTTTGGTCGAACTCTTTCGACTGCTGATCATTGATCTGCAGGAGCAGCGGGTGGCCGTGCGAGGCGGCAATGAGGCCCGCCTGCCCATACCCGTTTGACCCAGGCGATAAGCGATAACCTTTGACTCAGATAGTCATCTGGTCATGCGCAGCGTCAATCTGGCGGAGGCCAAGGCGGGGCTCTCCGCCCTGCTCGATGCGGTGGAAGCCGGGGAGGAGGTGGTGATCACCCGGAGGGGGCGATCCGTGGCGCGGCTGATCCGGGAAAGCGACAGCGATGCGGCATCCGGCGATTGGGTCGCCCGCCTGCGTCGCTTCCACGCTCACCAGCAAGGGCCGGCTGGGTCCGCAGTGGAGCTGCTGCGGGAGCTGCGCGATCAGGAGCCATGAAAGCCACGGCGGGAGGCCTCTACCTCGACACCTGCGTGCTGGTGTCGCTGTTTCATAACGACAGCGGCTACGCGGCGGCGGAGATCTGGCTGGCCGCCAGCGGCCAGCAACCGCTCTGGATCAGCCACTGGGTTCTGGTGGAGTTCGCCTCCGCCACGGCGCTGCGGATGCGGCGGCGCGAACTCAGCAGCAGCCGGGCGACGCGGATCCAGGAAGAGCTGGAAAACTTCCGACGCGAGCGGCTGGGCCTGCTGGAGCCCTGCGCCGAGGATTTCCTGTTGGCAAGGCGTTGGATCGTCGAGGAACGGAACCTCAGCCTGCGGGCCGGCGATGGCCTGCACCTGGCCGTAGCCCATCGCCACCGCTTACCCCTGGTGAGTACAGACCAGAGCCTGCTGGCCGCGGCTCACCAGCTCGGGTGCGACACGGTGGTGGTGACGTACCCCTCAGAGACCTGACCCCCGTTCTGCCGCCCTCGCCACCAAGAACGGGCCTACCCGCTTCGATAATTGATCCATACCCGACCTGAAGCCGCTGGAGTTCGCAGCTCCAACGACTTCATCTACGGCCGGGGTACGTCCCATCACGGATTTCCCTCATGATTATTTTGACAGAAAAGGTCCTGGCTGGCCTCTCCAGGATCCTGACGGGGCTGCTTCCTTTGAAGAAAGTCTCGATAGATGCTTCCTTCACCCTGAGACTGAAGTGGAGGTGTGAGTCCCCCGAATGAGCTCCTGGCCACGGCCGACCACTGAGGGGACGACACGGTGGATGCCGCCCCCCCAGAGCCTCGCCCCCCCGTTTGGCAGCCCTCGCCACCAAGCACAGGCCTGCCCGTGACAAAAATGGGTGGGAAGACCCCGCAGCGGCCGGATCCGCGCCCCTAGCTCCCATGTCTGACGCCGCCGCCGCCATCCCCCCTGCCGAGTTGCTGCCCGCCTACCGGGCCGCCGCGGCCGAGCGCCAGGCCCTGGGGGTGCCGCCCCTGCCCCTGAGTGCGCCCCAGACCCAGGCCCTCACCGCGCTGCTGGCCGCGCCACCGGCTGGTGAGGAGGCGTTCCTGCTGGAGCTGCTCAGCGAACGCATCCCGCCGGGGGTGGATGAGGCCGCCTACGTGAAGGCCAGCTGGCTCACGGCCGTCGCCCGCAGCGAGGCCAGCAGCCCCCTGGTCAGCCCCCTGGAGGCCACCCGCCTGCTGGCCACCATGATCGGCGGCTACAACGTCGGCGCGCTGATCGAGCTGCTGGCCAGCCCCGATGCCGTGGTGGCCGCCGCCGCCGCCGAGGGCCTCAGCCGCACGGTGCTCGTCTACGACGCCTTCCACGACGTGATCGAGCTGGCGGCCAGCAACCCCCTGGCCCAGCAGGTGGTGGATAACTGGGCCGCCGCCGCCTGGTTCACCAGCCGGCCGGAGCTGCCTGCCGAGATCACCGTCACCGTGTTCAAAGTGGAGGGCGAAACCAACACCGACGACCTTTCTCCCGCCACCCACGCCACCACCCGCCCCGACATCCCCCTGCACGCCAACGCGATGCTGGAAACCCGCATGCCGGGGGGTCTGGATCTAATCGGCGAGCTCAAGGCCAAGGGGCATCCGGTGGCCTATGTGGGGGACGTGGTGGGCACCGGCAGCTCGCGCAAATCAGCGATCAACTCGGTGCTGTGGCACACCGGCACCGACATCCCCCACATACCCAACAAGCGCAGCGGCGGTGTAATCCTGGGGGGCAAGATCGCGCCCATTTTCTTCAACACCGCCGAAGATTCCGGCGCCCTGCCGATCGAGTGCGATGTCACAGCCCTCAACTCCGGCGATGTGATCACGATCCGGCCCTACGCCGGCACGATCGAGCGGGCCGCCACGGAACCGGGAGCCGGTGAGATCGTGGCCCGCTTCGAACTCAAGCCCAGCACCATCGCCGATGAGGTGCGCGCTGGCGGCCGCATCCCCCTGCTGATCGGTCGCTCGCTCACAGACAAAGTGCGCGCCCAGCTGGGCCTGGGCGCCAGCGAGCTGTTCATTCGCCCCGTGGCCCCCGCCGACACCGGCAAGGGCTTCACCTTGGCCCAGAAGATGGTGGGCAAGGCCTGCGGCCTGGCCGGCGTGCGTCCCGGCACCAGCTGCGAACCGCTGATGACCACCGTCGGCTCCCAGGACACCACCGGGCCGATGACCCGCGATGAAATGAAGGAGCTGGCCTGCCTTGGTTTCTCGGCCGATCTGGTGATGCAGAGCTTTTGCCACACCGCCGCCTACCCCAAACCCGTAGACATCAAAACCCACGCCGAACTGCCCGATTTCATGGCCTCGCGCGGCGGCGTCGCCCTGCGCCCCGGTGATGGCATCATCCACAGCTGGCTCAACCGGCTGCTGCTGCCCGACACGGTGGGCACCGGCGGCGACAGCCATACCCGGTTCCCCCTGGGTATCTCTTTCCCCGCCGGCTCGGGCCTGGTGGCCTTCGCCGCCGCCATCGGCGCCATGCCGCTGGACATGCCCGAATCGGTGCTGGTCAAGTTCTCCGGTTCGCTGCAGCCTGGCGTCACCCTGCGCGATGTGGTGAATGCAATCCCCTACGTGGCAATCCAGCAGGGCCTGCTCACGGTGGCGAAGGCCGGCAAGAAGAACATTTTTTCGGGTCGCATCATGGAGATCGAAGGATTGCCCGATCTCAAGCTGGAGCAGGCGTTTGAATTGACCGATGCCACGGCAGAGCGCTCCTGTGCCGGCAGCACCATCAAGCTGTCGGTGGAAACAGTCAGCGAATACCTGCGCAGCAACGTGGCGCTGATGAAAAACATGATTGCCCGCGGTTACAGCGATGCCCGCACCCTGGCCCGCCGCATCAAGGCGATGGAGGCCTGGCTGGCCAATCCGCTGCTGATGCAGGCCGATGCCGATGCCGAATACGCCGCCATCATCGAGATCAACCTTGATGAGCTCAAAGAGCCGATCCTGGCCTGCCCCAATGATCCAGACAACGTCAAGTTGCTCAGCGAGGTGGCCGGTGATCGCATCGACGAAGTGTTCATCGGCTCCTGCATGACCAACATCGGCCACTACCGCGCCGCCGCCACCGTGCTGGCCGGACAGGGCCCCAACAAGGCCCGCCTCTGGGTCTGCCCGCCCACCCGCATGGACGAAGAAAAGCTCAAGGAAGAGGGGTATTACGCCACCTTTGAAGCCGCCGGCAGCCGCATGGAGATGCCCGGCTGCTCCTTGTGCATGGGCAACCAAGCCCGGGTGGAGGACAACTCCAGCGTGTTCTCCACCAGCACCCGCAACTTCAATAACCGTCTCGGCAATGGCGCCCAGGTTTATCTAGGCAGCGCCGAGCTAGCGGCGGTCTGCGCCCAGCTGGGTTACATCCCCAGCCCGGCGGAATACCTGGCGATAGCAGCCGCCAAAATCGACCCGCTCGCCGATCAGCTCTACCGCTACCTCAACTTCGACCTGATCGACGGGTTCGCCGATCAGGGTCGGGTGGTCAGCGGCGCCGACGAGGCCAGGGTGCTGGCGGAGGCCTGAGCTCTCGGGAGTCCAGCCCCAGAGACGCAAAGACGATTTAGCAAACTTTACGAAAATCTTGCCTATGCCCTGGCTGCGCACGAAAGACTGTGATTGTCTGCGCACAATGCAACATCCCGCAACCAGGTCCGAAGCTCTGCCTTGGCTACGGTTCATAATGACCATGTTTTGATCTCCATCCCCCATGATTTCCTCCTGGAGCACTGCCCTCGGCCGCTGGATGCAACCCCTGCGCCGCGTGGTCGTCCTTGGCCTCGCCACCGTGCTGGCTTTCAACCTGGCCGCCTGCTCGGGCAT
>JBIIRU010000200.1:0-5278 GCA_044341355.1 Cyanobium sp.
ACTCCAAGGGTGACGGCCCGCTGTTCAAGGGTGGCTTTCACCTTCTTCTCACAGCTTGAGGCCACCTGGACGGCAAACCAACGGGCCACCTGGGGCGTCTCGATCACCTCGGCCCCATCAAGGCCAGGGGCTGTTCCCGCCTCTCCAGCCAGCTCCCCAGGCCCCTCCAGGGCCAGGGGAGCTGGCTCGGCTGGCAAGGCGGCGGGGCTGGCCTCAAGGATCACTTCCAAAGGCTCGGATATTGGCGGTTCAATACCCTCTGGCGCTTCCAGGTCCTCTGGTGCTTCCAGATCCTCTGGCGCTTCCAGATCCTCTGGGGGCTCTAGGTCGTTAGTAGATAAAGAAGTCACGGGCACGGTCATCAACGGAACACCTGGCTGGACGCCCAATGGAAAAAGCGATCAACAGCGGCGATGGCCGCTGCCGAAAGGGCCACCATCAAGATCACCGCCACGGATTCGCTGAATAGCTGCTGGCGGCTGGGCCAGACAACCAGGCGCAGCTCGGCCAGAGTCTGGGCCAGAAAACCTTTGCCTTCAGCCGCAATGGCCTCGGGCTCGTCCGTACCGGCAGCGGCGGATTCGCCAAGCGGAGGGATGGGGCCTGGCCCCTCCGGTCGCTCGGGTGTGCTCTGGCTGGTGGTGGTTGGGGTGATCTGAGCCACTGGGCACGTGGCGTAGCCACGGATGGAGGGAGGCGCGACGAGGGCTGGGACGGCCTCGACAAACGATCACCCTACTGGACGCCCTCAAAGGGGGTCTGGGCAAGGGGGGCAGAATCCCGCAGGGGCACAAACCTCAGCCCAGTGTCTGCCTCGCCGCTGGGGGATTGCACGCATTGCACCCTCACTCCCCAGGCACCCCGGAACTGGTCTTCGAGCAGGGCGGTGGCCAGGGGATTCTCGATGCGACGCCGCAGCACCCGCCGCAAGGGCCGCGCCCCGTATTCGGGCTCGTAACCCTGCTGGGCCAAGAGCGCCACCACGGGCTCCTCCACCTGCAATTGCAACTGTTGTTCGGCCAGCAAGGCCTCCAGCTCCTTGATCTGCAACCGCACGATCCGTTGCAGATCGGCACGACCCAAAGGACGGAAGCGGATGACCTCATCAATCCTGTTGAGAAATTCGGGACGAAACTGGCGGGAGAGGGCCTCTTCCACAGCCCGATCGAGGTCGGCATCGGCGGCGGCCAGGGCCATTGGGTCCCCGTCGCCCATCTCCGCATGGCGTTTGGCACTCTCCAAAATGGCGCGGCTGGCCAAATTGCTGGTCATCAGCACCACGGTGTGGCGAAAATCAACCGTGCGCCCCTGGGAATCGGTCAAGCGTCCGTCGTCCAGCACCTGCAGCAGCAGGTTGAAGACATCGGGATGAGCTTTTTCGACCTCGTCTAGCAACAGCACTGCATAGGGCCTGCGCCGCACGGCCTCCGTGAGCTGGCCCCCCTCCTCATAGCCCACATAACCCGGCGGTGCCCCCACCAGGCGTGCGACGGCATTGCGTTCCATGAATTCGCTCATGTCAAGGCGCACCAGGGCCTCTTCCTCATCGAACAGGGCGGCGGCAAGGGCCTTGGCCAGTTCGGTCTTGCCGACCCCCGTGGGCCCCAAAAACAGAAAGGAACCCACCGGACGGGTGGGAGCCTGCATGCCGGCCCGGGCCCGGCGGATCGCCGCGGCCACAGCGGCCACGGCCTCGGGCTGCCCCACCACCCTCTCGCTGAGGCGACTCTCCATTTCCAGCAGTTTCTGACGCTCGCCGGCCAGCAGGCGCTGCACCGGAATCCCGGTCCAACGGGCCACCACATCGGCGATATCCCATTCCTCCACCTGCTCCCGCAGCATGGGGTCTTGCCGCAGCTCCGCTTCGAGGGTCTGGCGCCGTTGCTGCAGACCATGGAGCTGGTCAAAACGCAAGCGCGCCGCCGCCTCCAGATCCCCATCCCGCTCGGCCTCGGCGATGGCCTGGCGCAAGCCTTCATCCTCCTCCAGCAACAGCCTCAATTCCGCCAACCGCTCCTTCTCAACAGCCCAGCGGCGCTGCACGGCCTCCAGGGCGGTTTGGGCCTGGCGACGATGTTCCTGTAAGCCCATTTTCTCCCCCAGGGGAGCGGCTTCGGCGGCGAGCAGGGCTATTTCAATGCGCCGCAGGTCGGCTTCGGCCGCCTCCACGATCTCCGGTTTGGAAGTCACCTGCATGCGCAGTTGGGCCGCCGCCTCATCGACTAGATCGATGGCGGAATCGGGCAAGCAACGGTCGCTGATGTAGCGCTCCGCCAAACGGGCCGCCGCCACCAGGGCCCCATCGGCAATCGTGACGCCATGGTGCAGCTCATAGCGCTCCCTCAGCCCACGCAGGATCTCCAGGCAGGTGGCGCGGTCCGGCTCGCGGATCAGCACCTGTTGGAAACGGCGCTCCAGGGCGGGGTCCTTCTCAATGGTGCGGCGGAAATCCTCGGGGGTGGTGGCGCCGATGCAGCGCAGATCACCACGGGCCAGGGCCGGCTTGAGGATGCCGGCCGCATCGCTGCCCGAGCGCTCGCCATTGACCACGGTATGGAGTTCGTCGAGGAAGAGCACAACTCCGCCTGCACCCTCCGCCAGGGCCACCTCCTTGAGCACGCTGCGCAGCCGTTCTTCGAACTGACCGCGAAACTTGGCACCGGCGATCAGGGCCCCCAGATCGAGGGCGACCAGTCGTACTCCCCGCAGGGAATCGGGCACATCACCGGCCACGATGCGCTGGGCCAGCCATTCGGCCACAGCGGTCTTGCCGACACCAGGCTCGCCGATCAGGACAGGATTGTTCTTGCCCCGCCGGGAGAGCACCTGGATCAAGCGGCGAATCTCGGTGTCGCGGCCGATCACCGGATCCAACAGGCCGGCGCGGGCGGCTGCGGTGAGATCGCGGCCGTAGCGCTCCAGCGCCGAGGGCTCCCGCTCCGCCTCAGGCCCGTACTCGGCCCCGAACTCGGCCCCGGACTCGTCCAACCGTTGCAGCCTGAGGCTCTCGGGCTCGGCCCTTCCCGGCTGCGGGGAGCCCGCGCTGGCACGGGCGGGCGGGGCGGCAGGGGCGGCGGGAGCGGCCACCGCAGCCCCTGCCTGCTTGGCCTCGGGGCGCCATTGGCGCAAAAGCAGATCTTCGCTGAGACCCTCTTGGGCCAACAGACGGGCACCCAGCCGAGGGTCGTTCAACAGGGCGATCAGCAGATGGGGCACATCCAGGCGGCGCTCTCCCCAGCGGGCCCTATGGCGATCCGCCGCTTCCAGCAGCTCTTCAAAGGCCTCACCGATGTAGAGGGTCTCGTCTCGTGCGGGAGGCTGGTCAGCGCAAAACGCCTCCAGCCGATCTAACAAACGGTCCTCATCAATCGGCAGGGACTCACTCCAGGTCTTGAAGCGCCGATCCAGCAGCAAAGCCAAAAGCAGGTGCTCGACGTCCATCGAGCCATGGCGCCAGCGGCGGGCCTGGTCCTGGCTGGCGATCAGCAGGTCCCAAGCGGTGTCATTGAAACGCTCCGGATCGGCGGTGAGACTGGTTTGGGCCCCACTTAACGAAGGGGATTCGGCAGGCATGGGCAGGCTGACCTCAAGAACCCAGGGCGGGCGATGGTGGTGGTGATGATGTCTGAATCAGTTCGATGCGGTAGCCATCGGGGTCCTCCACGAAAGCAATTACGGTGCTGCCATGTTTCATCGGTCCTGGCGGTCGCACCACCTTGCCGCCCTTTGCGGCTATGGCCGCGCAGGTGGCCACGATGTCGTCCACTCCGATGGCGACATGGCCGTAGCCGTCGCCCAGGTCATAGTCGGCCGTATCCCAGTTGTGGGTGAGTTCCAGCACGGTGGTTTCCCGTTCACAGCCGTAACCAACGAAGGCCAGGGTGAAGCGGCCTTCGGGATAATCCTTGCGCCGCAGCAGGCCCATGCCGAGAACCTCGATGTAGAACCGCAGGGATCGTTCCAGATCGCCCACGCGCAGCATGGTGTGGAGCAGTCGCATCAGTGGATCACCCGGGGGGATGGGGAGTAAAGAGGAAGCCTTCCTTGCCATTGTTAGCCCATTACGGGCACGGAGAACACATGTCAAGGAGATGGCGCCCCATAGGATCGCGGCCAACAGCATTGGACTTGTGCTCGACTCCCTCGACCTGGTTATCGATTCAATCGTGGCCCGCGAGGTCCTTGATTCCCGCGGCACCCCCACGGTGGAAGCCGAGGTTTACCTGGAAGGGGGCGCTACTGGACGGGCGATTGTGCCCAGTGGCGCCAGCACCGGCGCCCATGAGGCCCACGAACTGCGCGACGGCGATGCCCGCCGCTACTTCGGCAAGGGAGTCAGCCAGGCCGTCGAGAACATTGAGGAGCGCATCGCGCCTGCCCTCTGTGGCCTGTCCGCACTCGATCAAGGCGCCGTGGATGCGTCCATGGTCGAACTGGATGGCAGTGACAACAAATCCGCCCTCGGCGCCAACGCCATCCTGGCTGTGAGCCTAGCCAACGCCCAAGCAGCCGCCAGGGGCCTGGGATTACCTCTTTATCGCTACCTGGGCGGACCGATGGCCAATCTCCTACCCGTGCCCCTGATGAACGTCATCAACGGCGGGGCCCACGCCTCCAACAACATGGATTTCCAGGAATTCATGTTGGTACCCCACGGGGCCAACAGTTTTCGCGAAGCCCTGCGCTGGGGTGCTGAGGTGTTCCACACCCTCAAAGGACTGCTCAAGGACCAAGGACTCTCCACGGCCGTAGGCGACGAAGGGGGCTTCGCACCAGATCTGGCCGATAACGCCGCCGCCGGTGACCTGCTGGTCCAGGCGATCGAAAAAGCCGGCTACCGCCCCGGCGATCAGATATCCCTCGCCCTGGATGTGGCCAGTACTGAGTTTTTCAAAAACGGCCGTTATGTCTTCGGGGGAGGCCAATACAGCAGCGCTGAAATGGTCGACCAACTGGCCAACCTGGTGAGTCGCTTCCCGATCGTTTCGATCGAAGACGGGGTGGCTGAAGATGATTGGGAAGGTTGGGTCCTGCTCACCGAAAAACTCGGCCGCACAGTGCAATTGGTGGGTGACGACCTGTTTGTGACCAATACGGCCCGGCTGCGGCAGGGGATAGAACGGGGCGTGGCCAATTCGATTCTGATCAAGGTGAATCAAATTGGATCGCTAACCGAAACACTGCAAGCCATCGATCTTGCCGGGCGAGCCGGGTACACCAGTGTCATCAGCCACCGCAGCGGCGAAACCGAAGACGTCACAATTGCCGATTTGGCGGT
>JBIIRU010000201.1:0-5275 GCA_044341355.1 Cyanobium sp.
GGCATCGGCAACAGCCACGATTAGGGGCCGGCCGCCTCACCCTCCGCTATAGACCACAATCAAATGACGCACATTCCACGATCACGAGCTCCCTAAGGCTCCAATTGATGTAAGCTGCATTTAGGTGCGCAGTTCAAGCACCCCGAGCGGACAACTTTCCTGATAGGTACCGCTCACAGGAGGAAATCAAACAATTGGGGGTGGCTTATGGCTTGTGTTTGCAACAGGTGGAAAACAAACAAGAATGGATGAAAGCTGCCGCAGGCCATCCAGCTATTGTGCATATTGTTCTCTACCATCTGAGTCGTGACGAGATCCTCCCCATGCATCAGCTAGAACTATTAAAGCAGAAATGGTGTGCCGATTAGGGCAGTGTCCCTTTGCGTGGTGTAAAACCTTTGGCCCGAATGCCCTGATCAGAGGGTGAACAGGGTGGAATGACGAGCTATCATTCCAGAGGTGCTGATGCACCTCAATTCTCCACTATGAAACTAGACGATTGACTTGTCAAGTCTCTCGTCCGATTGCAATTGTGTCCTGAGCGGTAGTGGTCTGTACTGGCTAGGGGTCAGGGCTGATTCAAAGTGTGTCACAGGCCCCCTGGCCGGGGCTGTCAGCATGGGTTGAGGTCGGCGGAATCGCGCCCCTCCCGTGCCCGAAACCGAGCTTCCCGCAACCGATCTCGACCTGATCAGCTTCCTCAAGGCGATTCCGGATGCGCGGATGCGGCGCGGGATCCGCATTCCGGCCTGGTATCTGCTGTTGGTGGCGGTGCTGGGGATCCTTAGCGGTTGTCAGAGCTTGCGGGATTTGGAGCGTTTTGCCATCCGCCACCACAGCGTGCACACCGAGGCGCTGGGCATCGAACTCAGGCGTCCGCCCTCCGATTCCGCCTTTCGCTACTTCTTCCGCCAGGTGGACGTGGCGGCTCTCTGCGCTGCGATCCGGGACTGGACGATCGCCCAGATCCCCGATGGTGCAGCGGATCTCGATCAGCTGGTGTGTGACGGCAAGACGCTGAGAGGCTCGATCGAGCCCACAGCCGGTGGTGGTTCGGCATTCATTGCCCAGGTGACGCTTTACTCGGCAGCTCTGGGCGTGGCGATCAGCCAGGCCTGCTACGCCACCGGCGAGAACCACGAGCGGGCGGTGCTCAAAAAGCTCCTCGGCGAGCTGGATCTCGCGGGCGTGTTGATCCAGGCAGATGCGCTCCACACCCAGCGACCGTTTTTCAACTCCTCCAGGAGCAGGGGGCCGACTTCCTCCTGACCGTGAAAGCCAATCAGCGGATCCTGCACCGTCAGATTGCCAGCCAGTTCCAGGGAAAGCGCACGATCCCTTTTGTCGCAACGGATCAGGAGATCAGCCATGGCCGCGACATCACCTGGACGCTGCGGGCAAAGGAGTCACCGCAGCACATCCGCGAGAGCTGGGTTGGCACCAGCTGGATCGTGGAGATGACCGCTACCGGCACCAGAGACGGCAGACCGTTTCAGGCGCAGCACCTGTTTCTCACCAGCCTGCGCACCACCCCAGAGGCCCTGCTGCAACTGGTGCGCGACCGCTGGAGCATTGAGTGCTGGCACTGGATCCGTGACACCCAACTCCACGAGGATGCCCACCGCTACCGGGGTAATGGCGCTGGTGCATTGGCCAGCCTGCGAACGGCAGCACTCAACCTGTTGCGGCTGGCTGGTTTTCACTCGATCCGCGCTGGGATGCAGGCGGTGATGCACGACATCACGGCGCTGCTCGCAATGGCGATGCGTCAGCCAGAGCCCAAAACGTGCTGATACTTTGAATCGGCCCTGCCCTGGCGCTCGACATCACCCTGGTGACCAACAATCCACGCGACTTCATTCCCTACGCCGGCTTGTGAATCTAGAACTGGGTGGACTGATCCTGGGGCAGCGTCTCACGGGGGGGATTCGAGGGCTGTTTCCAGCTGCAGGGTGCTCTTGCGAATATCGAACGCCTCCAGCCGTTGGCGGGCTAGGGCCAGCAGCTGATCGCGGCTGAGCCCCTCGCACTGCAGACGATCGTCATCAATCAGCAGATGGGCGGTGAGGGCAATGCGGGAAGTGCTCAGCCCCCAGACATGCAGCTCCTCCACCTCAAGCACCGCGGGCAATGAGGCCAGGGCCTGCTCCACCTGGATGAGATCAACATGGCGAGGAGCGGCGTCGAGGTTGAGAGCCAGGGCCTCGCGCAGCAGACCGAGGGCGCTCCAGATCACTGCGGCTCCGACGCCGATAGCGGTAAGAGCATCGAGCCACAGCCAGCCGGTGGCACCGACCACCAGGGCGCTGACGAGGACTGCCACCGAGACGGCGGCATCGGTGAGCAGGTGCAGCACCGCCGCCCGCTGGTTGAGGTCGTGGTGGTGGTCGTGGCCAAACAGCCGGGCCGAGAGCAGATTGACGACGATGCCTGCGGCCGCCGCCCAGGCCACCGGGCCGGCGATCAGCGGCACGGGATCGAACAGGCGCTGGATCGCCTCCACCACCACCACCGTCCCGGCCGCGAAGATCAGCAGGCCATTGATCAGCGACGCCATCTGGGTGCTGCGGCCAAAGCCGTAGGTGAAGCGACCCCGGGCCGGCCGGCGGCTGAGCTGATTAGCCCCCCAGCCCAGGACCAGGCCCACCACATCGCCAAGATTGTGGAGGGCATCGCCAATCAGGGCGAGGGAACCAAAGGCGAAGCCCACCACCAGCTGCAGGGCGGTGAGAACGCTGTTGAGGACGATGCTCCAGCGAAAGGCACTAGCCGCCCGGTTGTGGGAGTGCTCGTGGTGCCCGTGATCGTGCTGGTCGCCCATGGTTCAAGGCTCCTGCTGGCTGCGGCCATGGGGCCTGAGACCCTTGGCGGGCATCGACGCTCCGTTCTCGATTGAATCAATGTATGCCCATAGCCGACTCCTGCTGCGGCAGGGGTTCCCTGACACCGTTACCGAGATCGATACGGCAGCCGTCAACGCAGTTACGCGATCGAGGTCTGCTGCGCAACATCAGCGCCCAGCACGGCAGGCACTGGTATCGACTGATCGTGAAGTCGATCGTGAAGCGGCTCCCGAAGATCAAGTAGGACCCGAAGCTCCTGGTGATGGTGGATGCCGACGGGGAAGGGGTTTAAGCAGCCAAGAAGTTCTACAACTTCCTTGTCAAAATGGCCACTTTGGCGGTCCCCCTCGTGCGGCGACGGATCGGCACCTTTCCAGAGGGTCTGCAGCCAGCCTTGGCGCAGAACCTGCGGGAGATTGGCGGCGCTGATGCTTGATCAAGGTGATGCTATCTGCAGCCCAGTTGTAGAGGGGCTGGGCCCTTGACTCGCCCCCATCGCGCAGACAATCCAGATACGGCGGCTAATGATTTGGTGTTGCGTCATCAGGACATCGGCAAGGCGGTGGCGGCCAACCTTCCGCGCCTGCACGGGCCACCCCAGGGAGGACCTGGAGCAGATCGCAATGGTGGGCAGCGTCCTGTCGGCCTGCGGCGCGCAAATGGTGAGGTGCAGCACTTCTTGCGGGATCTGGGCTTATTCGTCAAGGTGCCGCCCAGTTGGCGGGAGCTGCGCGCCAGGGAGCGCAAGCTGCAGGGCACGAGTGTTGTCCGTGAGGCGCTGGCCCAGCGTTTGGGGGGGTGGAGCTGGGGTAGGGCGGCTGCGATGGCCATTGACGGCGAGCTCGGGTGCGTCGGCTGGCCTTGCGGTCCTGACGCGATCAGTTAGGGACTCCTGAAAAAGCCAAATCGACTGCAGCGCAACTTGTCTCAGCGATCGAGAGGCGTTAAACTGGCGACGAACAGGGCAATTGTCGGTTGCTGTAACTGCTGATCGCTGCATATGTATCGCAAACACCACAACGGGCAGCTCTCAATCGAGGAGTTTCATGTGCCTTTTGGTGGCACGTTAGACCCGGAGAACCGCTGGGTTCTTTTCGCCACGCTGATGCCATCTGACGAGATAGAAAAAGCATATGCCCCACAATTCAGCCCTACGATTGGGGCCCCTGCAAAGCCTGCACGCCTGGCGTTTGGCGCGCTGTTCATCAAGCAGCGACTTGGCTTAAGCGACGAGGAGACCGTTGAGCAGATCCGAGAAAATGCTTATATGCAGTTTTTTCTTGGCTTTGCCGGATATTCGAGCAAAACACCATTTGATCCATCGATGATGGTTCATTTCCGCAAGCGATTTTCGGAAGAAAACCTCAACCGAATCACGGAACTGATCGTGGAACGCGGTAAAGCTATGGTCATGGAGGCCGTAGCATCAGCCGCAGAAGAGAACAAATCTGACGATCCAGGCGCCGATGCTGACAACCAGCTATCACTCGACGACCTTGTGAAGCCTGCTGATTGGCCGGAGGATAAGAATTGGGGAACACTCAGCATAGATGCCTCATGTACACCAGCCGACATCACCTACCCAACAGATCTGAAGTTATTGAATGAAGCGAGAGAATCGACTGAACGAATCATAGATGATCTCATAGAGAAACGGTCAGGCCTTGGAGGCCATCGTCCACGTTATGATCGCGGCAAAGCGCGCGCAAACTTCCTTAATGTTGCTAAACAGAAGAAGCCTCGTCGCCGTAAAATCACAGCAGCAATTCGCCGACAACTCGAATACCTGCAGCGAAATCTAGGCGCCATCGATGCCCTGATCGCTTCTGGGGCAAGGCTTTCAGATCTCAAGACCCATTGGTGGCAGAAACTTTTAGTGATTAGCGAACTATACCGCCAGCAAAGCATTCTGCTCTACAGCATTACGCGTAGCATTCCCGACAGAATTGTGAACTTGGTTCAGCGACAGGTTCGTCCCATCGCTCGTGGCAAGGCAAGAGCCGCTTTTGAATTCGGCGCAAAGATCAGTGTTTCTGTACGGAATGGTTTTGCCTTCCTGCACAGAATTAGCTGGGATCCTTACAATGAATCTGAGGATCTGATTCCGCAAGCCAAAAAGTACAAGCAAGAATACGGTTGCTACCCCGAGAGAATCTGTGCCGATCGCATCTATATCAACACCAAGAATAGAAACTTCTGTACGAGGAACAACATACGGCTATCAGGCAAGAGATTAGGGAGACCGCCGAAAAATCCCGAGATCAATGAGGCCCACAAGCAGCAGCTCAGCGCAGACCAGCGTAGGCGGAACGAGGTTGAGGGAGTGTTTGGATCAGGGAAGCGGAAGTATTCGCTCAGGCTGATCATGGCTCGGCTTGCGAAAGGTGCAGAAACCTCAATCTCCATGGCGTTTCTGGTGATGTGTGCCGAGA
>JBIIRU010000202.1:0-5220 GCA_044341355.1 Cyanobium sp.
CCGCTGGCAAACTTGGTTGGCGCACCGACCTGGCCAAAGTTATTTCCGCCAAGGAAATCAGCGCCGAAAAGGTTGAAGTCGTCTACGACCTCACCAAGGATGGCAAGAACACGGCCCGCCTAACCTGCCCAGTCACCAACGGCCAGGCCTCCTTTGCTGAACCGGTTGAAACTGCCGCTGTTCCCGAGCCCGCGCCTGCCCCTGAGCCTGTAGCCGAAGCCCCCGCAGCCAACCCCGTCAACCCCTGGTGGTTGCTGCTTCCCCTGGGTCTGGCCCTGGCCTCCTGGGCTGCTCTCCGTGGCCGCAACGAAGTTGCCGATGTCGAACCGATTCGCAGCGGCTCCTATGTCAATCCCACGACCACCCCAGTATCCACAACCACCACCGGCCGCCATTGGTTCGTAGAAGCCAACGCTCCCGATGGCACCCTGGAAGTGCGTGAGCATGCTGACTACGCCTCCACCATTCTGCGTCGCGTACGCAACGGCGATTCCGTTCAGGTGACCGGCGTTCGTCGTGGCGACTGGCTGGAAGTAGTTCAAGGCGGCTGGGTTCGTGAGGACCAACTCCGCTACGACCGCACCGCCATCCGCTTCAGCTGAGATTTTTCAACTTAGCTAAGCCCACCGAAGCCTGAATTGCTTCCTACCAACCCCCGTGGAAACACGGGGGTTTTTTGCTGGTTTGGCTGTGGATCTTCTGCGCAGCTGGCCTTCAGGCTTTGCGGGCTTGCAGCGCCCGAGAGGCCTCTTCCCGATCATCGAAGTGGATCTTGGTGGTGCCGAGGATCTGATAGTCCTCATGGCCCTTGCCTGCAATCAGCACCAGGTCACTGGGAGCGGCCTCGGCAATGGCTGTGGCGATGGCCGAGGCGCGATCCGCCTCGACCTGCAGCAAGGTTCCTGCCGGGATGCCGGCCAGCACATCCTCGAGGATGCGCTGGGGATCTTCGGTGCGGGGATTGTCGGAGGTGACGACCAACCGGTCGGCCAGTCGGGCGGCGATCGCCCCCATCTGGGGCCGCTTGCTGCGATCACGGTCACCGCCGCAACCAAACACGCAGATCAGACGACCATTGGTGAAAGGGCGACAGGCCCCGAGGGCGCTCGCCAGGCCATCGGGAGTGTGGGCGTAATCCACCAGCACCGCCGGCGCCGCGACGCCCTCGGGGGCGAGCACCTTTTCCATGCGCCCGGGTACGCCGCGGAAGCTGGCCAGCGCCTTCAGCAAGGCAGGCAGGGGTAAATCTTGCAGCTGCAGCACCCCAACGGCCTGCAGCAGGTTCATCAGGTTGAAGCGGCCCACCAGGGGGGAATGGAAGGGGCCATCACCGCGGGGGCTGATCAAGTGGCCCCGCACGCCGTGCTCGCCCAGCTGCAGATCGGCGATGCGCAACTCGGCGTTGGGTTGCTCCAACGAACTGCTCCAACAGGGATGGCCCGCTGCGGCCAACTGCTCGGCCAGGCGCCGCCCCCAGGGATCATCGCTGTTGACCACGGCGGCCCCGGCCAGCAGGGGTGGGGCAAACAGCAGCGCCTTGGCCGCGAAGTAGGCCTCCATGGACAGGTGGTAGTCGAGATGGTCCTGGGTGAGGTTGGTGAACACGGCACCAGCGAAGCGGCAACCCGCAACTCGCTGCTGGTCGAGGGCATGGGAGCTGACCTCGATGGCGCCGATGCTGGCCCCGGCGGCGGCGGCCTGGGCTAGCTGGGCCTGCAGCACATCGGCAAAGGCGGTGGTGTGTTTTGCGGCGACCCGATGGCCGGGCCAGCGATTTTCCAAGGTGCCGAACAGGGCCGTGGGCTGGCCGCAGCTGGCCGCCAGATGCTCGATCAAGTGGGTGGTGGTGGTTTTGCCATTGGTGCCGGTGACACCAATAAGGGCCAACTTCGAGCTGGGATGGTTCCAGAAGCTGGCGGCCAGCTCGCCCGCCCAGAACGCCACTGGCTCCGAGACCACCACCACGGGGTCGTCCGCCGCCGGTGGATCGGCGGCGGCGGCGGCGGGACCAATAACAGCCGCCGCCGCCCCGGCGGCCAGCACCTGACGCCAGAAGCAACCGCCATCCACCTGGCTGCCGGGCAGGCCAACAAAAAGGGTTCCGGGTCCCGCCTGGCGGGAATCACTGCTGAGGCTGGCGATCGACGGGTTGCCAAGGCTGGCGGGCAGGGGCAGACCCACCTGATGCAACAACGAATGGAGCGGCTGGGTCATGGCAGTGCCGGAGAACACAAGCTGGCGCCATTGTCGGCCGTGGCGGGACGGAGGCGGCAGGATTCAGGCCGCGCCCTGCTGGCGCAGCCACTCTTGAAGGCGGGTACCCGCCAAGCGGGGCGGCACCCAGGGCAGCTCCCGCATGGCTTGGCTGCCGGCCGCAGGCAGGGCCAGCAACGGCACCCGCTCGCCATAGCGGGCCTGAAGCGCGGGGTCGGCATCGATATCGACTAGCTGAAGGCTCGGGGCCGGATTCAGGGCCTGCAGGCGCTCGTGCAGTCCCTCACAGAGACAACAACCCTGACGGGTAAACAGCAATAAATTCAGCATCCGGGATTCAGCAACCGAGATTCAGCTTCCGCAATCCAGCATCAGTCCGGCACCGGATCGCAGCCGCAGGGGGTGAAGGGGTGGCAACGCAGCAGTCGCCGCAAGGTCAACCAGCCACCGCGCCAGGCCCCATGGCGCCCGATGGCCTCCAGGCCATAGCTGCTGCAGCTGGGGATGAAGCGGCAGCGGGGCCCGAGCAACGGCGAGAACCAGCGGCGATAGAAGCCAATCAGTGCCAGCAACAGCCAGGCGATGGGCCCAGGGCTTTGGGCCGTTGGGCTCTGGGCCGTCGGGGTTGGGGCCACTGGCCCAAGGGCCGGCGAGGGGACTGGGTGGAACCCGAGAGCTTTCGGGCCAACCGATAAGATCGACCGTTGGTGCGTCAAGGCGGGTGGCTAGGGATCTCTCCAGCTTGCCCTGCCGAGGACCCGCGCCTCGCGACGCCCGTTCCATTCGCCTGTTTATGTCCCATGTCTAGATACCGCGGCCCTCGTTTGAGGATTACGCGGCGCTTGGGAGACCTTCCCGGTCTCACCCGTAAGTCCGCCAAGCGGGCTTATCCCCCCGGTCAGCACGGCCAAGCCCGTCGCAAGCGCTCCGAATACGCAATTCGCCTCGAAGAAAAGCAAAAGCTTCGCTTCAACTACGGCATCTCCGAACGACAACTGGTCCGTTACGTCAAAAAAGCTCGGGCCCAGGAAGGATCCACCGGAACCAACCTGCTCAAGTTGCTGGAGAATCGCCTCGACAACATCTGCTTCCGCCTCGGTTTTGGCCCCACCGTGCCCGGCGCCCGTCAGCTGGTGAACCACGGCCACGTAACCGTCAATGGCCGGGTGGTCGATATCCCCAGCTTCCAGTGCAAGGCCGGCGATGTGGTGGCCATCCGCGAGCGCAAGGCCTCCAAGCAATTAGCCGAAGGCAACCTGGCCTTTCCCGGCCTGGCCAACGTGCCACCCCACCTGGAGTTCGATAAGGCCAAGATGACCGCCAAGGTCAATGGCCGCATCGAGCGCGAGTGGGTGGCCCTCGAAATCAACGAACTGCTGGTGGTGGAGTTCTACAGCCGCAAGGTGTGATTCATGCGGGCGGCGCGGCCCCTGGCGCCCTGCCTGCAACAACCCTCTGGCCCCCGCTCCGGCGGGGGTTTTTTCATGGCTGGAGTGAAGCCAGCATGGTGTTTGTATCGGCAGTTGCTGGGCCACCGCCTGGCCTCGTTAAGCTCATGCCATCGATTACCGATCCCCGCAGCGCTGATGCGGCAGTCAGTTCACCCCCACTAGATCCCATGGGATGGGCGTCGCTGGCGGCAGGCCTGCTGGTTGCCTCGATCACCTTTTTCACCTCCTACAGCCATGTCGATCTCTTCGGATTCCTCCAGTTCAAGGTCAATCAGCAAATCGGAATTCCTCTCCTCCTTGCCGCCATGGCGGCGCTTTTTGGCGAAGTTAAACTGGCATCCAACCATCGACGCGCGGATCAGAGAGCTCGAATACGAGAAGCGAGAGCGAGAGAGCGAGATTCGAGAGAGCGAGTTCAAGAGGCGAGAGCAAGAGAGCGAGAGGCGAACGAAGCTGATCGAGAACGACATCGAGCGGCTGGAGAAAGAAAACAAACGGCTCGCAAATATCGAATCCAGGCTCGATGCCTTGTTGCTCAGTGCCGATTCCTCCTCGCCGATTCCCCCCGCAACCGACTCCAATTAAATGAAGCCCTGGCCCTATTGATGGAGGAGCTCCGGCTGGCGGAGGGTTGATAGGCGACGAATGCGGTGTTGATACACGAACGATGATATATCGAATCATCAATGCCAAGCAGTCCGGGGCCGTCCAGGATGGGGGGCCAGCTTCCCTGAACTACCCGTGCGTTTCTCCGAGGCTTGCGAACGCAACAAGGAGCCGATCCTGCTGCTGTTGCGCCAGTGGCTGCCACCGATGGCGCGGGTGCTGGAGGTGGGCTCCGGCAGCGGCCAACACGCCGTGCACTTCGCCCGGCATCTGGATGGATTGCAGTGGCAGCCCAGCGAACAGGCCGAGTACTTGGGCGATCTCAGGCAACGGATCACCCTGGAGGGCCGCAAGGACCTGGCCCCCGGAGCCCGGCTGGCGGATCCGTTAGAGCTGGATGTGGATCGAGCCGAGCAGTGGCCGCGGGGTCCCTATGAGGCGGTGTTCAGCGCAAACACCACCCACATCATGGCCGCGGCCTCGGTGCCGCTGCTGCTGGCCGGCGCGGCGCGAGTGCTTGCGCCCGGCGGCCTACTGCTGCTTTACGGCCCCTTCCATGGGGTTGGCGTGCCCACGGCGCCCAGTAATGCCGCCTTCGATGCCCACCTGCGCAGCATCAATCCGGCCATGGGGCTGCGCGATGCCGGGGAGGTCACCGAACAGGCCCGCCGGCTGGATCTGGAACCGCTGGCCGATGAGTCGATGCCCGCCAACAACCGCACCCTGGTCTTCCGCAAGCGGGGCTCTGTATCTTTGTAACGCTGACCTTGAGTGGCAGGCAAGGAGCTGGAGGTGGCGTAGCTGAGAGGTGATGGCGGCCTGTCCACTCGAAGGGCTTGTTATGCATTTTGGCGGACAATAAAGCCTTTTCGGAAGCAGCGTCCCGTGGAGTGGTGTAACTCAGGAGGAGCAGCCCCGGCGTAGCCGGGGCTGACGGTTCGCCTCCATC
>JBIIRU010000204.1:0-5201 GCA_044341355.1 Cyanobium sp.
TCGGCGTCGGTGACCTCTCCATGGATCAGCAAGGGCAGGCCACAGCGCTCCATGGCCTCCAGCACCCCCGTCAGCTGGCCGATGTCACTCACGCCTGCAGCCGCGTTGGTGGTGGCGTGGGCTGGATAAAGCTTGCAGGCCGTGAACACCCCCTGCCGCTGGCCCCGTTCCAACTCAGCGGGATCAATGCTGTCGGTCAGATAGGCGGTCATCAGCGGCGTGAAACCGCTGGCGGCGGGCAAGGCTGCCAGGATCCGCTGCCGATAGGCCTTGGTGGCCGCCACCGTGGTTAAGGGTGGGGACAGGTTGGGCATCACGATGGCCCGGCCGAAAACGGCCGCCGTCAGCGGTGCCACCGCTTCCAGCAGATTGCCATCGCGCAGATGAACATGCCAGTCGTCTGGCCGCCGCAAGCTGAGGCGTTCCGCAGAGGCATCAATCATGGGCGCAGATGCTCAATAAAGCCCACGTTGACGTCATTCCTATCGGTTTGAAGATAGAGATATCCCGATCCATCAGCCAAGACGATACCTCTGTAATTCCAGTCGACATCAAGGGAATCACGCTGGTTGATTGTGGCTAGACAATCGGGACCAACTTGCAAGGTGCCCCGGTAGGTTGCTTCTTCCACAGTCTCGCCATAACTGGAAATGGCTATCCCATTTACGATGCCGTTGTTCCAGCGTTCATGTTGGACTGTACCGTTGCGGCGCCAGGCGCCCTGGCGATAATTGGCGCCTTCCTGCTTGCTCACAGCGGCCCCATTGAGAAGGCTGGCGGTGCAAGCCGTATTTGGTTGCCGGAACCAGCGTGATATGGAGAACACATCGGGCAGCAAGCCAATCGAAAAACGGGGGATGCCGTTAGGGTCAAGAACCGCCTGGCTCTGGCGTAATGTGTCAGCAAAAGTGCGTTGAATACGTACCCGACAGAGGGAGATTGGTTCGAAACGACCCGTATAGGGAGCCTCGCTAAATTCATGACCTGTGCGTTGTAAACGAACCCCGCGGATTTGGCCATCGGCGCTCCAGGTTTCCTGCAGCAATGCCGCATAGGGCCCCCCTGGCAGATTCCCTTGACTCATCAGCACATACCGCCCCGGCTGGGGAGCCGCACAGGGCTGCAGCGGCACCCCTGCCGCCGGGATCGCCGCCCCTGGAGCCACCCCCTTGACGGCCGCCGCCCCAGACCCAGCGGCAGCCTTGGCTGGAGCGGTCCCGGCGGCAACTGGCAGGGTGCCGGCCAAGAGAGCGGCCAGCAGGGGGGATCCCAGCAAAAGGAGGAAAAGGAGGGATGGGCGCGAGCGGGTGGCCAAGGGGGGATTGGGAAGCGACGCCCTGCATCCTTAGCGCATCTGAGCTCCCCTGCCCAGTTGACCCGGTGCCCACGACAGAAAAGGGCAGTCCAGCCAGACCTATGGCCCTGGCTGGGAGACTGGCCAGGACGAACCGGCTGAAAGGGAAAACAACTGCGATGCACTTCCCATGGGGCCAGCGCGCCGGTGTGATGGGGGTGATCAATCTCACCCCCGATTCCTTTAGCGATGGCGGCCGCTGTGAAGGCGCTGGGGCGGCCCTGCGCCAGGCGGAGCGCCTACTGCGCCAGGGGGCCGATGTGCTTGACCTGGGGGCCCAAAGCACCCGCCCCGGCGCAGCTGAAGTGGGGGCGGAGACAGAACTGGAGCGTTTGCTGCCGGCCTTGCGTGCCATCCGTGCCGCCCAGCCGCAAGCGATCCTCTGCATCGATACCTTCTGGGGGGCAGTGGCGGAGGCGGCCCTGGCGGCGGGCGCGGACTGGATTAATGATGTCAGCGGTGGCCGCAGGGACCCCAGCCTGCTCAGGGCGGTAGCTGGCCATCGCTGCCCTTTGGTGCTGATGCACAGCCGCGGCGATAGCCGCACGATGGACCAGCTATGCGATTACAACGATCTGGTGGGGGACGTGCGCCAGGAGCTGGAGCAAGCCAGCCAGCGGGCCCTGGCCGCCGGTGTGGAGCGGGGACAACTGATCTGGGATCCCGGCCTCGGTTTTGCCAAGACCACGGACCAGAATCTCGAACTGCTGCGCCGGCTCGACGAACTCAAGGCGCCGGGGTTGCCGTTGCTGGTTGGGCCTTCGCGCAAGCGCTTCATCGGCGAAGTGCTGGCTGAAACACGGCCGCGCGCCCGCATCTGGGGCACGGCAGCGGTCTGCGCCCTGGCGGTGGCCCGTGGCGCCGATCTGGTCCGGGTCCATGACGTTGGACCCATGGCCCAGGTGATGCATATGGCAGGGGCCCTGGGGAAATACTGATTCGCTGGCCTTCAGGGGCGACCGTCACCTGCAAAGGGTTTGGGGATCCTTCGGATTGACCTGCAACAATGCGAAGTCGCTTGCAGGCTCTTGCGCATGTCCTTCCGTCCGACCCGTGCCTGGGCCCTACCACTAGTGCTTGCGGGGCTGTTAGCAGGCTGCGCCCAGGATGGCGGCAGTGGCGTCCAGAGCGCCAAGCTTGCGATGATTCAAGGGCGGGGCAAGCTGGTTTGCGGAGTGGATGGCAAGCTACCTGGCTTCAGTTTCGTGGGACCGGACGGCAGTTATTCGGGCCTAGACGTCGATGTATGCAAGGCGATGGCCGCTGCAATCTTTGGCGATGCCAGCAAAGTGGAATACCGCGATCTCAATTCAAGTGAGCGTTTTGCCGCTCTGGCCAGCGGCGAAGTCGACTTGTTATCGCGCAACACCACCATGACCCTGAGCCGGGATGCGCCCGGCGGCAACGCCCTCAGTTTTGCCCCAACGACCTTCTATGACGGCCAGGGAATGATGGTGCCTGCGGCCAGCGGCATCACCACCCTCAAGGCCCTGGCGGGCAAACCAATCTGTGTCGAGAGCGGCACCACCACCGAACTAAACCTGGCCGACCGCATGCGGGAGATCGGGATTGCCTACACGCCCCTGAAATTCCAGACCGGCGACCAGACCTATGCGGCCTATCTGGGAGGTCGCTGTATAGCTGTCACCAGCGATCGTTCCCAACTGGCGGCCAAGCGCTCCAGCTTCCCCGATCCGGGGGCCCACACTCTGCTTAACGATGTGATGAGCAAGGAACCACTCACCCCGGCCACCACCAATGCGGATCCCGCCTGGGCGGATGCCGTGCGCTGGACGGTCAACACCCTTATCCAGGCCGAAGAATTGGGCATCACCAAGGCCAACATCGCCAGCAAATTGGCGGAGGCCAGTGCCAATAAAAACCAGGCCGATCTCAGGCGTTTTCTAGGGGTGGAGGGTGATTTTGGCAAACAACTGGGGCTGCCCTCTGATTATGTGGTGAAAATCATCAGTGCCGTCGGCAATTACGGTGAAATCTTTGACCGCAATGTTGGCCCGGCTTCGAAGCTGAAACTGGATCGAGGTATCAATAAGCAATGGAATAAGGGGGGGTTGATGTACTCACCTCCCTTCCGCTGAGCATCGATGCCCATGGCTCAGCCTTTGCGTGATCCTGCCGACCGTCCCCCTTGGTGGCGGGATCGGCGCGTGATTCCCTGGCTGGTGCAGGGGGTTGTGGCGCTGCTGTTACTAGTTTTAATCGCATTTTTACTGGGCAACCTGGTCCGCAACCTCACCGCCAGGGGCATGCTGCTCAGTTGGCGCTGGCTGGGGGAACCGGCCGGATTCGACATCGCCGAAACCCTGCTTCCCTTTGATGCCGGGCTGCCCTATTGGCGGGGACTGGCGGCTGGTTTGGTCAACACCCTGCGGGCCGTTATCACTGGCCTGGTGGGAGCCACGCTGCTGGGCACCCTGGCGGGGATGGCCTCCTTCAGCCGCAATGGCCTGCTGCGGGGTCTGACCCGGACCTATGTGGAAACTATTCGCAATATCCCGCTGTTGTTGCAGTTGATCTTCTGGTACTTCGTCGTCTTTCTGTCTTTGCCCAATGGCAACGCAGCCCTGCAAATCCCTGGGGTGGTGCTAGCCAAGTCTGGGCTTTATCTGGCCGGATTCAGCCAGGGAATGCATTGGTCCTTGCCCCAACTCGTCAATGGCGTATGGCAGGCTCCTCTGCGTCTGAGTGTGGAATTTGCGGCCTTGCTTAGTGGCCTAATTATCTATTCGGGAGCCTTCATCGCCGAAGTGGTGCGCGGCGGTATTGCCTCGGTGCCCAAGGGCCAATGGGAAGCGGCAACTTCCTTGGGCATGGGCTGGTTTGCCACCCTGCGCCATGTGGTGCTACCCCAGGCCCTACGGGTGATCGTTCCGGGACTCAACACCCAATACATTTCCCTGGCTAAGAATTCCTCCCTGGCGGTGGCGGTGGGCTTCAGCGATCTATATTCCGTCGCCGAAACCACCTTGAATCAGACCGGCCGGGCCCTCGAGGTTTATCTGCTTTTGCTGGGGGCCTATCTGGCCCTAGACCTGGTGATTTCCCTGGTCATGAATGGCCTCAACCGTCTCGTCCAGATCAGGGAGCGCTGAGATGAACCTGCTGCTGCGACGCCTGCGCGCCGACCTCTTCGCCACTCCCGCCGATGGGGCCCTCAGCCTCGGCCTGATCGCCCTGATCAGCGCAGCCGCGCTTGGATTGGTGCGATGGGCCAGCCAAAAAGCCCAATGGGCGGTGATCCAGGCCAACAGCACCCTGTTTGCCGTCGGTCGCTATCCAGAAGCCCAGCAATGGAGACTCTGGCTACTCACGGCCCTGCTGACGGCCGCGGCTGGAGTCAGCTGGGGTTTGTTGCGCTGCCATCCCCGCTCCGACCGGGATGGCGAGCTCTGGCCCCGTAACGATCGCCTCGTGCTTGGGCTGCTGGCAGCGGTTGCGCTCTGGTTGCCCTGGGCCCTCGGGTTGGCACCGGCCCTGCAGAGCCGCTGGTGGCTGCTGGCGGCGTTACTGGGAGTCAGTCGCTGGCTGGCGGGACGCTTTGGTTCCCGACTCAGCCGGCCGATGCTGCGGCTGTTTCCCCTGGTATGGCCCCTGCTTTACCTGTTCGGCATGGTGCTGATCAGCGGCGGCTTGGGGATGATGCCGGTGTCGCCTTCCCAATGGGGAGGCTTGCTTTTGACCCTGCTCACCGCCAGTTTCGCCATCTTGCTTTGCTTTCCCCTTGGCGTCCTGCTGGCCTTGGGAAGGCGCAGTGATCTGCCCTTGCTGCGTTGGAGCTCGGTGATTTACATCGAATTCATTCGTGGCGCTCCCCTGATTACGCTGC
>JBIIRU010000205.1:0-5199 GCA_044341355.1 Cyanobium sp.
CCGGCTGCGGCGCCGCTGGCGGCTGGAGGACGTGGCCGAACGGATGGGCGTGAGCCGCTTCACCGTGGCCGATGTGGAGCGCGGCAAGCCCGGCACCTCGATCGCCGCCTACCTCGGTGCGCTCTGGGTGCTGGGCCTGCTCGATCAGCTGGAGGCGGTGGCCGATCCCGACCGGGATGGGGAGGGCAAGGCCCTGGAGGCGGCCCGCCAGCCGGGTCAGGCCCCCCGCCGCCATCGCATCGACGACGACTTCTGATCCTCCTCGTCCATCCCCCTTCGCCCAGCCCTGGCGCTCGCCTGTCATGCCATCGGATCTCGAGTGCTACGTCTACGTGGTCCCACCGGGCAGCACAGAGTTCGTCACCGCCGGCCGGTTTTCGCAGAGCCGCGATCGGCAGGGCCAACCGGTGGGCACATTCGTCTACGGCCGCCGCTACCGGGAGCGGCCGGACGCGGTGGAGCTCGATCCGGTGCAGCTGAAGCTGCGCCAGGGCCCCTTCGAGACGGCCCGTCTGGGGGGCTTCTTCGGGGCGCTGCGCGATGCCCTGCCGGATCACTGGGGTCGCCGGGTGATCGCTCGCCATGGCGGTCTGGGGGTGCCCAGCGATTTCGATCTGCTGCTGCTCGGGCCGGACGATCGCTGCGGTGCGGTGGGCTTTGGCCGGGGAGTGGAACCGCCGGCGCCCCAGCGTCGCTTCCACCGCACTCTCGATCTGGAGCGAATCAAGCAGGCGGCCGATGCCATCCTCAGCGAGGAACCCCATCGGGCAGGCTCGGCCCTGGAGCAGGTGGAGGAGCTGATCGGCCAGGCCGGCACGTCGATGGGTGGCGCCCGCCCCAAGACCACCGTGGAGGCCGATCAGGCCCTTTGGCTGGCCAAGTTCCCGGCGCCTGCCGACACCTGGAACCAGCCGCGGGTGGAGCACGGTCTGCTGCTGCTGGCTCGGCGCTGCGGGTTGCAGGTGGCCAGCAGTCGCCTCACCAGGGTGGGCGATGCCGATGTGTTGCTGGTGAAGCGCTTCGATCGCGACTGGAGCGAAGGCGGATACAGGCGCCATCGCATGGTCAGTGCCCTCACCCTGCTGCAGGCCGAAGACAGCGCCACCGATCGCGGCAAGTGGTCGTATCTGCTGTTGGCAGACGAGCTCCGCCGTGTCAGCGCTCAGCCGGCGGTGGATCTGCGGGAGCTGTTCAGCCGGATCTGCTTCAACGCCGCGGTCTCGAACATCGATGACCATCCCCGCAACCATGCGCTGCTGGCCCGATCCCGCAGCTGGCAGCTCAGCCCCGCCTACGACCTCACCCCTGCACCCGTGCAAGCCGAGACCCGCCGCGACCTGGCCATGGCCTGCGGCCTGGTGGACCGCAGCCCCAGCCGTTGGGCCAACCGCCGGGCGATCCTGGCCGCGGCGGGCCGGTTTCTGCTGCAGCCGGCGGCAGCCGAAGCGATCGCCACGCGGATCTTCAGCACCGTGGCGACCAGCTGGGAGGCCAGCCTGCGCGAGGCCGCAGTGAGCCCCGGCGACTGTCAGCGGCTCAGTCGCGCCTTCATCTACCCGGGGCTGGAGCTGGATCCGGAGTTGGAGGGTTGAGCGCAGGACCTCCTCCCGCAGCGTCGTTTTTCAACGTTCTGCGTTAAATCCTTCCCTTCGCCTACCCACGTCAAGGTGTCGATCCGTGGACTAGCGCAGCAATCTCTGGCGAACGGCGGCTCGGAGATCGCGGACTAGCCCTTCCGGAGCCAAAACCCTTGCTATGGCTTGCTTTTTTAGGACGCCCCCTGTGTGATTCGAACACACGACCGGCTGCTTAGAAGGCAGCTGCTCTATCCAGCTGAGCTAAGGGAGCACAAAGGGCATTGTGCCCTTACCCATGGCTAGCAGTCTGCCCAGGCGGTCAGCATTTGGGCCGGCACCAGCACTTAGGATGGATAGCCTTGCTTCCGTACGCCTAATGGCTGCCACCCGGCTTAGTGACAGCCAAAAGCAGGAATTGGTAGCCCGCTTTTGTGGAGGCGCGTCCCTCCAGCAATTGGCGACATTGTTTGGTTGCAGTCCCACCACGGTCAGCCGCACCGCCAAGGCGGCGATCGATCTGGCCGATTACGAGTTGCTGCTTAAGCAGCTCAAGGCCCAGCGGGGTGGCTCTTCACGAGGCGATGGCGGCCTGGTTGGGGAGTTGCCATTGGCGATGGAAATCGAAGATGAAGATGGAGCCAGATCCGAGGCCATCCCCGCGTCCGAGGGCCCCGTTGACTGCGGCGATGCCAGTGAGATTGGCGATGGCGATGGCGATGCTGCTGCCTTAACGCCGAGCGAGCCTGGGGAACGGCCTGAGCTGGCTACCACTGTGAGTTCGTACGGGCTCGAAGAGCCCGCTGAGGCGGTTGCCGAACCTGCGGTGGACCCAGAAGTCCCCAGGCCGATCCTGGGCCGCCGCCGCCGCTCCGGCGCCGCCACACCCAGAACCCCAGCCACTCCCCTCTCTGACACGGACCAAGCTCCGGCGGATCTCTCCGGGCAAGTTGGGCTGGAAACTGAACTTGCCCCAGCAGCGGCGGGCCCAGGCGAGCTGGCCATTGATGACGCCGATGATTTCGGTGCTGACGATGCTGAGGATGGTGAGGACGATCTCAGCGACGACCCTGGCGAGGAGAACACTTTTGCCCAGGGCGAAACCTTCGTGGCCATCCCGGTGGGTCCCATCATCAATGACCTGGCCATCAACGCGGCCGTGCCATTCAGCGCCGCCGTCCTGCCCAGCAGTGCCTTCCTGCTGGTCGATAAAACCGTGGAATTGCAGGCCCGCCCCCTACGGGAGCTGTCCGAGCTGGGGCGCCTCGCGGCAGACGAACTCGACCGCCAAGCCCTGGTGGTCTTCGTAAACCCGCGCCAGGCCAAACGCCAATGCGGTCGCACCCAGCGGGTCATCCCCCTGCCCGATCCCTCCCTGCTCGAACGCACCGCCCCCTACCTGATGGCCCAGGGCATCACGCGCCTTGTCATTGAAGGGGCTCTTTACGCCTTGCCAGGAGCCTGACTGACACCCCGCAAGCACCTGCCCTTCTGGGCTTCGTGATCAGGGGCACGGCGGGCGTCAACAACTCTGAGCCGGGTCCAAACTGGGACCCATCACCGGCAGCCCTGCTTGTGGCGACCGACATCAGTCCTCCCGGTCCGCCGGGCCGCCCTGCAGCAGGGCCACGGCACTGCCGCCACTCAGGACCCCCAGGGCCAGGGCCACCCCCACCAGAAAGCCACTAGGCAGGGGTGCCGTACGGCCAAAGCCCAGCTGCAATGAGGGCCGGTCGTTGAGGTTTTGGGCGCCCAGGCACAACACCAACAACAGCATTGAGGCGCCCACCGCCGAAGAGATCAGTAACCGCAAGCGCAGCAGCATCACAGCGACCGTTCAGATTTCCCTGCCACTCTGCCCACATCGGGTTGCCCCCAGAGCCGAAGCCCATCCGGACACTACCTGGGGCCTCCTGAGAAAGACGCTGTGGTGGCAGCGCAACAACGCTGGCTCATTGCCTCGTTGTAGCTGGTTGAGCATCAGGCCATCACATGTTGTTGGTTGAAGTAGTCAGAGTGGGCATTATTTACCGATTCACTGGCCCAGAGAAGATGAAGCCACCATGTGAAAAGCACAAAAAGAAGCTCTAGCAGCTTCTCGAGGTTCATCACCAATATGTTCATCGCAATGGTTGAACCCTGAGTGAGCGCAAGCTTCTCGCAGATCAGGCCCAATCCGAAGCGGCGTTTGCCTTGTCCAAATTTTCCCTCGACGGCGTTGCGCCGCCGCTGATCATCTATGAACTGCCGCTTCTCCTCGGCCACCAGATCTGGATCACTTTTGGGCCTACCAAGTCGAGGACCACTGAGCCGGATCTTATGACGTGCACAGAACGCACGATTACTGCGTGTCCGATAAATTTGATCGGCGCAAACAACGGCAGGATAATGCCCATGACGCCGGCGATAGGCAAACACCTGAGCTTTCAGATCTTCTCCTTCGTTATATGGGTCGAAGCTCAGCCGATCGAGGAAGGTAAATCCATCTCCCGTGACCGAGATGGATATTTTGGCCCCAAATTCAACATTGCAGCGGGACTTGCCCCGAACGATGGGCCGGATGTGTGCCTGAACCAGGCTGACGATCCGGTCGGGGATGCTCCTGGTCTCAGAGTGATAGAGGATTCGCTGTTGACGAACTAGCTCACTTACAATTAATAGCTTTCTGTACCAGTGCTTTCTAGCTGCCAAAAGACTTGCGCCACAAGCGATCAGGGCATCAATGCTGGCTAAGTTTCGTTCCAGATGGGCGAGTTGCTGTTTGATGGCCTTGCGAATTTTGTTAATGCGAGGACGCTTCTTCTTAGCAACTGCAAGAAACTGCTGTCTGGCTTTCCTACGATGCGTGCGCGGCTTAGCTCCGAACCCATCTCGTACCGGCGGATGCATTGCGTCAATCATCTTCTCCGTCACTTCTCTGGCCTCATTGAGAAGGGATAAATCAGTCGGATAGCGGATATCCGCTGGAGTGCATGTGGCATCGATCAACAAGGTGCCCTGGTTGCCAGTCGCCTCGGGTGTTGAATCTTTCTTATCGCCACAGTTCTCAGATCCGCTGCCTGGGTCCTCGTCGTGATCATCCTGCGATGCTTTGGCTTGGATCGCAGCCAAACCATGACGGATGATCCGTTCATTGCACTCGTTGACAACTGACTCCGGCAGCCGCTTGCGGAAATAAACCATCATCGATGGGTCAAACGGAGCGGAATACTCAAAGGCTTCCAAACCAATAAAGAACTGAAGATATGGGTTCTCCTTTATCTGCTCTACAAGTTCTTCGTCCGTGAGGTTAAGGCGAGCCTTGATGATCAGAGCACCGAGCGCCATGCGAAATGGCTTGGCGGGCGCGCCAAAATCCTTACAGAATTGCGCAGCGTAGTAATCCTCCAGTTCATTCCAGGGAATGAGCTCGGCCAATTTGATCCAGCGATTGTCGCCTGACAGTTTCCCGCCAAATGGCAGAAAGAAGTCTGCAAATGAAAGCTGATGGCGATGCTCGCGCCGGTACATGTGGAAAACGTTGGTCGACTTTTCGGCTCAAATCAGCCGATTTAAGCACATTTTACCGCTTTCAACAGCTCAGATCAACTGCAGCGGAACCGATCTTCCATTATTCAGGAAGCCC
>JBIIRU010000206.1:0-5188 GCA_044341355.1 Cyanobium sp.
GGGGTCGGCCCGCACGCGCTGGAGCAGCACGGCTTCGGGGGCGTCCAACCACACCACCACCCCCTGGCGCAGGTGCCCCCAGTTGACGGCCCGCGTCACCACGCCGCCGCCGGTGGCCACCACCAGCGAATGCCAGCAGGCGATGCCATCGAGGATGGCGGTCTCCAGTTCGCGGAAGCCGGCCTCCCCTTCGCTGGCAAACAACTCGGGAATCGGCCGGCCGGCGGCCTGTTCCAGGGCGTTGTCGGCATCGACGAAGCGATAGCCGAGGGCCTCAGCCAGGGGACGCCCCACCGCACTTTTGCCGGCGCCCATCATCCCCACCAGGTAGACATTGAGGCCCGCCAGCCGCTGGCCCAGGGGGGGCGGCTCTGGAGGCTCCTGCCCGGCGGTGGGGCGAAGGTCGGCCTCGGTGCCGGGCTCCTGGGACATGGCCATGGACAGCGATCGATCCTGTGGCTTTCTAGGACCACCCAAGCCCTTGAACGCCGTTGCCCCAGGTTGGCGAAGGTGAGGGGTTGCCACCGAGGCTTCAAGGTGTCCCGGGGCTGGGGCCCTCAGGCAGGGGTCGGTTGCTGTTGGCGGTGCCAAACCGCCTGGCCAGCGCCCGGAGGGGAACATCATTGAGGCTGTCGGCCGGCAGGCCGAAAAGACGGGCCAGGCAGCGTTTCACCACCACTTCGCTGTCATCGCCGAAGCGGCCCGCTAGCAATTCTGTGATCACCCCCAGCCCCCGCCCCGTGCGGTCCGTTTCTTCCACCAGGCACTGGCTGGTGGGTCGCGCCAGTTGACGGCAGGGCTTCACCAAAGTGCGCTCCAGGTCCGGGTTGCCACCGGCGGCGGCTTCAACACAGACCTTGGCCAGCCGGTGTTCGATCTGGGGGCGCACCAATTGCAGCATCGGTCCCAACAGGCCGGCAGCGGCAGGGGAGGGAGCGACCAGCAGGGCGGCGGCGGCCAGGGCGACCCAGGGTGAGCGCCAGAGTGGGTGGGAGGGGGCCAGGGTCAAAGGGGGACGCGAATCAGGGGTGCTGTGGCTAGTTTTGCCCCCCTGATCGCCCTCCGAGCGCCTCTGCCCATGGACGAACTTGAAGTCCGTTGGCACCAGTCGATCGCCGAGATTGCAGAGGCGCAATGGGAGGCTCTCCTGCCTCCTGGGGTTGCGGGCGCGAGCCCCCCGGCGGCGGCGGTGATGGCCACTCCCTTTTTTCGCTGGAGCTGGCTGCAGCACCTGGAGACCAGTGGCAGCATTGCGCCGCGCCAGGGCTGGCAGCCTTGCCATCTGGGGCTTTGGCGGGGCAAAACACTGGTGGCGGTGGCGCCGCTTTATCTCAAGGGCCATAGCTATGGCGAATTTGTTTTCGACCAGTCATTCGCCCAGTTGGCGGCCCAGATGGGTCTGCGGTACTACCCCAAGTTGGTGGGAATGAGTCCTCTCAGCCCGGTGGAGGGCTATCGCTTTTTTGTTGCCTCCGACGAAGACGAGGGGGCTTTGACGGCCGTGATGATGGCTGAAATAGAGAGTTTTTGCCGCAGAAATGGAATCTTAAGTTGTAATTTTCTTTATGTCGATCCCCAGTGGCGGCACCTGGCTGAGGCCGCTGGCTGCGCCCTATGGTTGAACCAGCAAAGCTGCTGGAGTACGGATGGCGCTGTTGATTTTGAGGGATATTTGGCGGGATTCAATTCCAACCAGCGCCGTAATATTCGCCGCGAACGCAAGGCTGTGGCCGCCGCCGGTGTGCAGGTAACTCCTTTGGTTGCTGAGGAGATTTCACCCAATTTGCTGATACGCATGCATGATTTTTATGCCCAGCACTGCAGCCGTTGGGGGGCCTGGGGTAGCAAATACCTGAGCGCTTCGTTCTTCCGTGATGCCCCGATCGCCCTGCGCCGGGATCTGGTGTTGTTCAGCGCCCACCAAGGCGATCCCAACCGGCCCCTGGCGATGTCCATGTGCGTGCAGAGCCGCGAAGGGCTCTGGGGCCGCTATTGGGGCAGTGAGGTGGAGTTGGATCATCTCCATTTCGAGGTTTGCTATTACGCCCCCATCGAATGGGCAATCGCCCAGGGCCTGCGACGGTTTGATCCGGGGGCAGGGGGGAGCCATAAACGGCGGCGCGGTTTTGTGGCCGAGCCCCGGGCCAGTTTGCATCTTTGGTCCCAGCCAGAATTCGACCGTCTCCTGCGCCGCTGGCTGCCCCAGGCCAATGCAGAAACCCTGGAGGAAATCGAGGCCATCAACGCCGAAATTCCCTTTGTGGCCCGATCCCTAGAGGGGCCACAAAAGGGATAGGCGTTCATGCCCAGCTGAGTGGCGGGCCAAAGGGGCCTTGCGATTCCCTCCCCCAGATCTGCCGGATCTCAGGGGGTGGTTCCGATCATCCGGTGACCCCCCAATTAGAATTTTTGCATGGTGATTCCCAGCCCCCCAACGTTCATTGCCGGCGATCCTCCTGGGGATGGCGGTTCAGCGGCTGTGGGCGATGACTCGGCCCGATTCCAGCTCGACGAGCGGCTTTCTCAGCGGTTCATCGCCCTTGATCCCGTTGGTTATTTCCTGATCAAAGTCGATGCCGTTGCCGGCGATTTGGTCGCTGAGCACTACGGCAACGCCATTGATGACAAGGGTCGGGCCACCGATCCCCAAACCGGTGAGGTGTTGTCCTGTCGCGGCACCCTAGCAAGGTCGCCCTTCGCCGTCTATCGCGGCCGCACCGCCAAGGAACTCGGCATCGCCCTTTGCGAAGGCCCAGGACCCCATCCCCTTAGCTGCTTGGATCACGCCCTTTACCTCGGCCGCGAATTGCAGAAAGCCGAGACCTGCCTCCGCTTGGGGCTCCCCTACGTCCAGGATTAAAATACAGACGGTTTCAGGAGATCAAGAAGATCAATCAGGCTGGTTGCAGTTCGCGGCGTGCTTCGCTCGTGGCGTTCGGCGGTTCAGGGGGGAGGGCCGCTAGCTGTTCCTGGATTTCGCGGGTCACGACGCTGCGGTACTCCTGGAAATGTTCGTTGTGGGCCAACGTCACCAGGAATTGCTCCAGGTTGTCGGGATTGCGGCGGGCGATGGTGGCGAGGGAGTTCCAGAAGCGCCAGCGGGTATCCCGCATAAAACCCTGTCGCCAGATGACGATTGACAGGGCCCTCAGGTCGGTCCAGGTGGGCAAACTGGCCTTGCCGAGTGCCTTTGTCTTGACATACTGCTGCCAACGGGGTTTGCCGACTTTGGTGTAATAATGCGTAACCCTGTCGATATAGGCGTTTGGCTCGTAGAGACGGCAAAATGCATCCACATATTCGTTGGCGATGTCGCGGATGGGGCGGGTGGGCACAAAATTCAGTAGGTTTGTTTGATTGACCCCTTTAGCGTCAGCTTTCTCTTCAATCAGCCGACCTTCCTTTTCGAGACGATGCCAAAGACCTGTATTTGGAAGAGCTTGCAACATGCCCATCATGGCGGCAGGAATGCCGGTGCGGCTGACAAAAGTAACGATGCGATCGCCAGCTCCAGCTTTTTCACCATCGAAACCAATAATGAAACCAGCCATCACTCGAATACCATAGGAGGTGATGCGGTCGACTGATTCTTCTAGGGAACTGCGAGTGTTTTGATGTTTGCCGGCGATCGAAAGGCTAGCTTCATCTGGGGTTTCAATTCCCAGAAAAACGCTGTCGAAACGGGCTTCAGCCATCATCTCCATCATTTCGTCATCCGCAGCCAGGTCGACGGAGGCCTCGGTGGCGAAACTGAAGGGATAACCCCTCTCAACCTGCCACTTTTTCAAGGCCGGCAGGAGTAGTTTGGCGTTGCGTTTGTTACCAATGAAATTATCATCAACCAAGAAAATTGAGCGGCGCCAACCTAGGTCGTAGAGCTTTTGTAACTCGGCGACCAATTGATCGGGGGTCTTGGTGCGGGGTTTGCGGCCATACAGAACAATGATGTCGCAGAATTCGCATTGAAAAGGGCAGCCCCGCGAGAACTGCACACTCATCGAATCGTAGGCATCCAGTTCCAGAAGGTCGAAGCGCGGAACTGGTGTGGATGTGACGTCAGGCTTTTCACCGTTGGAACTGAAACGCCCCTGACGCTCTCCTTTCTCAATCGCTTCAACAAACAAGGGCAGGGTGATTTCGCCTTCATCCAGCACCTTGAAGTCGGCCAGCTGCAGTTCTGGAGCATCAGGTGTAGAGCTGGCAAAGGGCCCCCCCACGGCCACAGGTAGGCCCCGGGCCTTGGCCTTGGCGATCTGCGCGGCCATATCCGCTTTTTGCACGATCATCCCGGAGATGACCACCAACTCCGCCCATTTCCACTCCGCTTCGCTCACCTCGCGCACATTGCGGTCAACCAGCTTCATCTCCCATTCCTGGGGAAGCAGGGCGGCCACCGTGACCAAGCCCAGGGGGGGCAAGAGCACCTTGCGGTTCACCAGCTCCAGGATCTTTTCGTAGCTCCAGAAGGTCTTGGGAAATTCGGGGTAGACGAATAGGGTGCGCATGCTGGAGCTAGCGCTCCGAAGTGGGGCAAGACTAAGGCGTCTGGTCCTGGGCAGGCGCTGTCGCTGAGACGGTTTGCATGCCGCGCGAAGGTGGCATAGCTGCTGTAGCGTTAAAGGCGTTATCAATGCCAAAGACGCAGGAACGACCCATGGGAGTGGCTTTTTATCTGGGATTGGTGGGTGCTGGTCTCATCGCCGCCTATTTGGCTGCCGTCGTCTTGCGAGGCGTCAAGCTGATCTGAGCTCCAGTTTCCATTGGCTGGCCAGTTCCATTACCCCCACCGTCAGACCGGCAAGGCCAAGCACCACAAAGGTGGCGGCCAAGCCCTGGGCCCCCGTCAAGCAGGCCGCTAACAAACCGCTCAGGCCACCGCCCCCCAGGAAGGCAATCTGGCTGAGTCCAGCCATGCGTCCTCTCAGGTGCATGGGAGCACCCATCTGACCGATCAGGTTGGTGCTTGCCAGCAATCCGGCAGTTCCGGCCCCAATACAGAACGCCATGGCCAGAGAAATGGGCTCTCGCCAGCCCACTTCCACAGCTGATGCACTCCAGGCCATACCCAATTGGGCAACCCCGGTCAACACTGTGCAGCCCCCCAGCAAGACTCCAGGTCGGGCTATCAGCTTTTGGCTGTTGCGCTGCAGGACCACCCCGCCGACGATGCTTCCCGCTGCAAGCACAC
>JBIIRU010000207.1:0-5152 GCA_044341355.1 Cyanobium sp.
TAGCCAAGTACTTGAGCACCGAAGAGGCCCAGCGGATTTTTGCCGAAGAGGGTTTCCGTCCCGTCGATCCCCAGGTGTGGAGTCAGGTGCGCTCGCGCTTTGCCCCCGTCAAAACCCTCTTTGATGCGGCCAGTTTTGGCGGCTGGCAGAGCATCGACCAAACCTTCTTTGCCAAAGGGGCCGTCTGGGACCAACTGTTTGCTGAAAAACGTTGAACTTTGACGCCTACATACTCGAAGCCGGGAAGCTCAGCGAGATCGTGCGCCAAAGCCTGGGCTGACCAGCATGGCTGAACAACAGAGCTGGTTGTAATCCTGCCAACGTTGTGCTGGGAAGTCTGCCCATAGCCTGCTAGAGCGGGCGCAGGCAAGGACCCTGGCGAACTCACAAGGCCCTGTCGCTGCGGTGACTTTGGCGGAGGCGGCCCGGTTCTGGGCCAGGCTCGGCATGGTCAGTTTCGGGGGGCCGGCGGCCCAGATCGCCCTGCTGTTCGATGAACTGGTGGGGCGGCGGCGCTGGTTATCGGAGCGCCGTTTTTTGCATGCCCTGCAGGTTTGTTTGTTGTTGCCGGGTCCTGAGGCCACCCAACTGGCGATTTATCTGGGCTGGTTGATGCATGGGGTTGGCGGCGGCCTGATCGCCGGCGGCTTGTTTTTGTTGCCGTCGGTGTTGCTGCTGCTCACTTTGTCCAGTGTTTATGCCCTGTGGGGCCACTTGCCCTTGCTGGCGTCGGTGTTCTGGGCCCTGAAACCGGCGGTGTTGGCCCTGGTGCTGCAGGCCACCTGGCTGGTGGGCAAGCGCACCCTGCGCCATCCGTTCCAGGGGCTGTTGGCCCTGGTGGCTTTTGCCGGATTGGTGCTGCTGAAGTGGCCCTATCCCTGGCTGTTGGCGCTGGCGGCCGGCAGCGGCATCCTGGTGGGGCGCTTCCGGCCATGCTGGTTGAACGACACCGGCCACCGCAACGTTGCCAAGGCTGGTGGAAGCCAAGACAAGTCCGCCCTAGCTGGCTACCTCCACGACGACGACACCCCGCCACCTGCCCATGCCAGGCCCTCCAGCCGCCGCCTTGGCCAGGCCCTGCTGGCAACTGGTCTGGCCTTGGGGGTGCCGCTGCTGCTGCTGATCTGGCTGCAGGGCTGGAGCGGTCTGCTGGCGACGATGGCCCGCTTCTTCACCCAGGTGGCCCTGCTCAGTTTTGGTGGTGCCTATGCCGTGCTGCCCTTCGTGAGCCAGGGAGCGGTGTCGCACTACGGCTGGCTGCAACCGGCACAGATGCTCGATGGCCTGGCCCTGGGGGAGACGACCCCCGGTCCCCTGATCATGGTTGTGGCCTTTGTGGGCTTCATGGGCGGCTGGAACGCCAGCGGTGCCCTCGGTTTGGCCTGGCTGGCGGGACTGGTGGTGGTTTGGTTCACCTTCTTGCCCTCCTTTGCCTTCATCCTGATCGGCGCGCCCTTTGTGGAGGCCAGTCGCGACAAACCCCGCCTGCTGGCCCCCCTGGCGGCAATCACGGCGATGCTGACCGGGGTGATTGCCAGCCTGGCGGTGGTCTTGGCCGGCCCTGTGCTTTGGCCCCAGGGAGTAGCTGGCGGGGTGGATTGGGTGGCGCTGTTGTTGGTGGCGCTGGCTCTCGTCCTGCTGCTGGGGGCCCGCTGGCGGGTGTTGTCCGTGATCGGGGCTGCGGCCCTGGTGGGGGTGGGGCGTTGGGTGTGGCTGGGCTTATGAAGCAGTAGGTAGACCTTTGCTGATAAGTGCCTTCAGCTCTCCCAAATCCGGCGCGGATCAATCACGAGGCCGGGGAATTCCAGGCCCGCCTCCAATCGGCTTGGATCAATAAGATGCAGGGGAGGGTTGGTTGTTTCGGCGTTCCCTGTCTGCCAAATCTCCACCGTGCGGCTTTGAGGCAGCAGCAGCCAGCCGAGGCGGGCCCCATTGGCCATGTAGACAGCCATCTTCTTGCGCAAGGCCTGGGCTTCATCTGAGGGGCTGGCCAGCTCTACCACCAGATCGGGGCAGAGGGGCGCAAAACCCTCCCGTTCGGCCTCGCTCAACGCCTGCCAGCGCTCTAACCGCACCACACTGGCGTCGGGGCTGCGTACGGAACCATCAGGAAGCAGGAAGCCGGTCGAGCTATCAAAAAGCTTCAATGGCAGGCGGCTCTGCTCGATCGCCAGCCACAGCAGGGCTCCGAGGGTCTGGTTGCGGGCACCGGCGGCGCTGCCTGTGGGGGTCATTTCGACCAGATGGCCCTGGGCATCAAGCTCCAGCACCGCCTCCGGGTTGGCCGCACACACTTCAGCGAACTGGGAAGGCGTGAGGCTGAGCGTGCGGGGCAGGGTGAGCATGGGGGCCCTGTGGGAAGGGTGAATTTAGTTTAGGGGACTGGAGATGCTTTGGGCTGCAGAAAAATACTGGGTTCGACTACAAATTCTGCGCTTCAGGCATCCCTGGTGCGCAGAATCAGTGGAGTAGCGGTTGAGATCATCTTTATTTCTTTTGCTGATGAACATCTGAGCATGCACGTAGTATAGGTTCTCATATAAGACCAGTAAGGTGCAACCGCTGCGTAGGGTTTCTGGTCGGGAGAGACCCACAACGAATCAGCGCTGATAGTTTTGCTTCAATGCCGGAGACTCAATGATCATAAAGATACCCCCCGCACCTGGCATAATCTCTGGATTAGATCCTGCTGAACCTGAAGCAGCGTCTGGAGTCGGGAGAATTCCTGATCTCGCTGCACCGTCTGTTGACGAAAATTCCTTTCTATCGTATCCAATCGTCGTACCAGCAGTGCCTGCTCATGGTCCGTCTGGAAATGACGGCCTCTGGGTATCATCTCACCCGGTTGGAAAAGTGACCAATCCCGCCCACGTACCACTGGCTTAAAGATCGGAAGCCGCTGAAGGACAAGGTCTTCCATGGCGGATGGGGCTTCGTGGATGATGAACAAATGCTGGAACACCTGGGTTTTCCAGATCCAATCCGGGGGCGCCGCTGTCAACCAAACTGTGGCATCCCCGTTGCCAAGTTCGCAGAACAGGTAGGGTGAGTTGGTGATGGCGGATGTGAGGCGAAGGTTGCCATCGGAACTTGTTGTCAGTTCTCCCGCGCCGCGATAGGCGCTGATGGCTTCGGGCGAGCGCCTGATCAGCCTGGTTAGAAGGATCTCGTCGGCTTGCCAGATAGCTCTAGGTACAGACACTCTCTCCCTATCTTCATTCTTGGCTGCTTCATGGCCAAGCTGTTGCCTGAGCCTGTCAAGTTCCGCTTCGAGTTTGAGAATGCGCTCGATTGGACTTGGGGAATTCGGCATTTCAATACTCTTAGCGGCGGGTGAAACGAACTTCGATGCGTCGTCGCTCAGCTTGACTATCGGAGTCGGCCGGTGCGAAGTTACCTGAAGTATCGATCAGGCTGCCCGCCGAATAAGGGCGAATGATCAAGCTTCGATCCCTTGGATCGAGATTGGCACGCAGATAGTTGGCGACGGCGATGGCACGGAGCATGCCTAAGTCGATGTTAGATCCAGCATCAAATCCATTCAACTCGTGGGCTTTCCCCGCCAAAGGCAGACGCATATCTAAATTGCTTCGCCCTGGAGAGGGTTGGCCGTCAGTATGTCCAACAATCTCCACGGTATTGATTCGATGGTCTTTGATCGTTTTTTGGATTTCGGGTAGACGTCGTAGAAGAGCTTGCTTGAACTCCTTGCTTAGCACATAACTTCCGGTCTCGAACCTGAATGATTCCGCCTCTGTAAGAGGCAGCAGTGGAGGAGTTTGATTGATGCCCCGTGCCAGGGATGTGATAGCAGTGGTGAGCAATAGAATAAGGAGAGAATTTGCCAGTAGATCAGTGTAGCCTATCCAGGCGTCAGTATCATCTGAAGCTCTGATTCGTCGCTGGCGAGCCATGATCAATCCCCAGTCTTATCCAAGGAAGCACGCGGCGGCATCGGCAGATTGTAGAGCAATTCAAGGCGGCGATGGAGTTGCTCAAGCATGAGCAGAAGATCCCGATTTAGCATCTGGGCTGCAATAGCAGGTTCACTGATTTTACCGATCGCTTCCTTTTGAACCTCAATAGCAGCTCCTATCTCGTTAACCAATTGAATGCGTAACGTTTCCACAGCTTCCCGTGCGGCCTGGCTGCGGGCAACCAACAATGCGTCGTCATCCAATTTAGTTTGCCTTACGGTAGCCACATAGGCGGCTGTTAGACCATCAAGGCGTTCGACATTGGAATTCCAATTGGAGAGAGCCGTTTCCAGGGTATTAGCAAAGACCTGACAGCTCTCCGCAACCGATGTATCCATAGCCAGGCGGCCCTTGACCGCCTCGGCGAGCTCAAGAGTGAGTTTGCGGTCACGCATTACCTCAAGACGTGCTTCCCGCAGTTGTTTGGCAGCTTCGCTTGTAGCCTCGGCTCCCAATTTCAATGTGGAGTTTGCTTCCGCCAAGACCGACGTTTCGGCCAACAGTGCCTGGCATGAGGTGCGACAAAGTTCGAGCTCTTGCTGGGCCGCAGCGGCAAGCAACTTCCACTCGGCTTGCGTAGCGATCAGGCCATCGCGCACATCCGTAAGCCGGCTAGATAGGGTGTCTGAACTGGAGGTGAGTCGTTCGCGCACCTCCAGCATGTCGATCACGGCAGCGTTAAGTGTGGTGGCAAAGCTGCTGTCCCGGAAGGCGAGGGCTGCCTCAACAAAATCCTGGCCACTTTCATTGAGACTGTTGGCCATCGCAGTTAGTTGTCCCACCGCCTGCTGAGCCTGCATTGTGAGTTGGCTGTTGGAGTTGAACATATCATCGAGCTTGCTGCGAAATGCTGCCTCCATTCCCGACTGAACAGAACCACTGACGGCCTTAGGTAGAGACTTAAGCACCACTGCAAGTTCATCAAGAGAAGATCGCAGCGGGGTTGAAAGTTTTTCGCCAAGTCGCTGGGGCAATACTGTTTCAAGCCAGCTACTCAGCAGCGCTTCCGTACGTTCCAGACATGTGCGAGTGCCTGTGATTTGGGTGAAGATCAACACGCGGTGACTTTCAGGAAAGGTGTCACTCCTTGGCTGCCTTTCAGGCAACTTGGATAAATGGTAGCGCTTGATTGGAATGGTCGCCTTCTGGTGGCTTATTGATCCACACCACTACTG
>JBIIRU010000208.1:0-5147 GCA_044341355.1 Cyanobium sp.
CCATTACGTTGATAAGTTGCTTCCCCAACCCGGGGCAACGGCCCGCCAACTGGAAAGCGAACTACTGGGGGTGAGTCTGCAGTGGGCCGCCTTCGACGACCTGATGCTGCATCTGGCCAGGCGTCTGGCCGACCTCACTGGCTTGCTCAGCCTGATCAGTCGGCCCCAAGGGCCCAGGCCCAGTCTGCTGGAGATCCGTCTGGTGCCAAACGCCGATCGGCTCATGGTGTTCCTCGTGCAGGGGGCCACCCTGACCACCAGCCTCAACCTGCGGCTCCCTGCCGTTGGCCCTGATGATCTGGCGATTCTCGAGCGCTGGACCAATGACCAACTGCGCCGCCAACCTGAGGGACGGATCGCCTGGAAGCAACTGCCGCGGGAACTGCAACGCTGCGGGGACCCCTTGCGCCAGGCGCTCGACAGCCACGGCAAGGCACCGCACGAGCTCGACGGCCTGGTGGCGGTGGGCCTGGGGGGCCTGCTATCCCAACCGGAATTCAGCCGTACCGCCAGCCTGTTGCCCCTGGTGCAACTGGTGGAAAACCACCCTGAAGCGGTGCTGCAACCTTGCCGCAAGCAACCCCAGGAATCAATCTGGATCGGTAGCGAGCATCCCCACGGCGCCCTCGGTGAATGCGCCGTGGTGCAGGCGGTGTATTGCGCCGCCGATGGGGCCCGGGGCCAGGTCGCCCTGGTGGGCCCGATGCGGATGGCCTACGCCACCGCCAGGGCAGCGGTGCAATCGGTGGCCAACATCTTGCAACGGCTGTTGAGCTGAAGGCGAAAGGCATGACCTATTGCGTTGGCTTCCTGCTCGAGAGCGGCTTGGTGTTCGTATCCGACTGCCGCACCAATGCGGGGGTGGATTACATCTCCAGCTACAGCAAGCTCCATGTGTTCCAGCCCGCCCCGGATCGGCTGTTCGTGCTGATGGCGGCGGGCAACCTTGGTACCACCCAGGCGGTGCTGAACCGGATCCGCCGGGATCTGGACCTTGATGACGCCGCCGCAACCGCCACGGTGGCGAGCGATGGGAGCAACGGCCCCGTGGCTCCGCCCCAATCTGCGGAGCCTCCCCCTGCCGGCCCAGCGGACGAGGGCCATGATCTGTTCACGGCCCGCTACCTGTTCGAGGCGGCCGACTATGTGGGCCGCCTCAGCGTGGCAGTGCAGCGGACCTTCTCCACTCCCCTGCGACAGGCTGGCGCCAGCGGCGAAGCCAGCTTCATCCTGGGGGGCCAGATCGCCGGCCAACCCCATGGCCTCTACCTGATCTATCCGCAGGGCAACGCGATCATGGCCACGCCGGAAACACCCTTCCTACAGATCGGCGAAAGCAAATATGGCAAGCCCCCCCTCGATTATGTGGGCCACACGCGGCTGTCACTCGAGGATGCGGCACGCCTCTGCCTGGTGTCGCAGATTGTTACGCGCCGCTCCAATCTCACCGTGGGCCCGCCATTCGAGATCGCCTTGGTGCCTGCCGATGAGCTGCGGGTTTCCCGCCGCCTCAAGCTGGACAAGGACCACAGCCAGGTGACTCGCTCGATGGAGATCTGGGCACGCAGCATGCAGGAGACTCTCGGCAAACTGCCGCGGTTTCAGTGGGAAGAGGCCCCACTCTGAAAGCATTCGCCTTGAGCGGGGCCAGGGGGAAGCCCGGATCTCACCCCCCCATGCGATCACCCAGCTTGTCGGCCACCGTATTTACGTCCTTGTCGCCGCGGCCGGATAGGTTCAAGACCACCTCGGTGCCGGGGGGCAAGGTGGGGCAGAGGCTTTCGAGCCAGGCGAAGGCATGGGCCGTCTCCAGGGCGGGAATGATGCCTTCGAGGCGGCACAAACGCTGCAGGGCCTCCAGGGCCTCGGCGTCGGTGACGGCGGCGTACTCGGCCCGGCCAATGGACTTGAGGTAGCTGTGCTCCGGACCGACGCCGGGGTAATCGAGACCGGCACTGATCGAATGGGCCTCCTGCACCTGGCCCTCCTCGTCCTGGAGCAACAAACTCATGGCGCCGTGGAGAACCCCCACCCGGCCCTCGGTGATCGTGGCGGCATGGCGGCCGCTGGCCACGCCCTCGCCGGCAGCTTCGACGCCGATCAGGCGCACGGAGGTGTCTTCCACAAAGGCATGGAACAGGCCCATGGCGTTGGATCCACCACCGACGCAAGCCACCAGCACATCGGGCAGGCGGCCGAAGGACTCAAGGCACTGCTGCTTGGCCTCCTTGCCGATGACGGCGTGGAAATCGCGCACCAGCATCGGGTAGGGGTGGGGACCGGCCACAGAGCCCAGGATGTAGTGGGTGGTCTCGACGTTGGTGACCCAATCGCGGATCGCCTCGCTGGTGGCGTCCTTGAGGGTGGCGGTGCCTGCCGTCACGGGCTGGACGGTGGCCCCCAGCAGCCGCATGCGGAAGACGTTAAGGGCCTGGCGGCGCATGTCCTCGGCGCCCATGTAGATGACGCACTCCAGCCCGAAGCGGGCGCACACCGTGGCGGTGGCGACGCCATGCTGGCCGGCGCCGGTTTCGGCGATGATGCGCTTCTTGCCCATGCGCAGGGCCAGCAGGCCCTGGCCCAAGGCGTTGTTGATCTTGTGGGCGCCGGTGTGGTTGAGGTCTTCGCGCTTCAGCCAGATGCGGGGGCCACCATCGGGACGGCGGTAGTGCTCGCTGAGCCGTTCGGCCTCGTATAGCGGACTGGGCCGGCCCACATAGGTGCGCAGCAAGTGGTCGAGGCGACCGGTGAAAGCCGGATCGGCCCAGGCCTGGGCAGCGGCCACCTCCAACTCGGCCAGGGCCGGCATCAGGGTTTCGGGCACGTACTGGCCGCCGTAGGGCCCAAAACGGCCCAAGGGGTTGGGGCGAACTGACCCATGGAGGGCAGCTGCCTCCGGGACCAGGGCGCCAGCGCCGGCAGCTGTGCTCGCTTGGGGGAAGGTGCTGGTCACCGGCGGCGGGGCAAACATCATGGCTGCAGCGTAGGCAGCGGGGCTGGCCAGCCGCCAGCAACCCTGCCCCTGGCCCCCTGGCGTGCGTGAATGGCTGCCACAGCCAGGGCCCTGCAATGGGATCAGCCGCCCCTTCAGCACGCCGGCGGCTCAGGGGAGCTTGGGGCGGACTGCCGCCCGGGTCGGCGGTTGTGTTTTGGAGCTGGCTCGGCAGTCGGCTGCTGTTTTTCCTCACCCTGGCGCTGGCCCTGCGGCCCCGCACGGCAGCGGAGCTGGTGGAGCGCCTGGGCCAGTGGGATGGGGCCCACTACCTCAGGATCGCGGCACAGGGCTATGGGGGCGATGAATTTGCCTTCTTCCCCCTCTTTCCGTACGCCATCAAAGCGGTTGCCGCCCTGGTGCCCATCCCCCCAGTGCTGGTGGCCCTGCTGCTGGTGAACGTCGCTTTGTTGGGGGCCCTGCTGGTCTTGTACCGGCTCAGTGAGCGCTGCCTGGGAGCTGCCATCGCCAGGAACGTGGTGCTGCTGACCTGCCTGAACCCGATGGCGATCTTTTTTGCAATTCCCTATACCGAATCCTTTTATTTGCTGTTCACGGCCCTGACGCTAGCGGCCTTGGTGCGCCGTCCCACGGGGCCGGAAGGGCTTCTGGGCGGGGGCCGGGGCGGCTTCGCCGCAGGACTTTGGGGTGGGCTGGCGGCGGCCACCCGCCCCACCGGGGTGGTGCTGGTGGCCTCGATTGGGGTGGGCTTCTGGCGCCAGAGGCGCTGGCGGGCCGGGCTGGTGGCGGTCCTGTTGACCCTGGGCGGGCTGGCGGTGGTGATGGCGATTGGACTGCAAATACAGGGTGATGCGTTGGCCTTTTTGCATGCCCAAAAGGCCTGGGAAGTGACCCCGGGCTTCAACCTGGCGGGCTTCCCTTTATGGCGCCGCCAGCTATCTCAGGCCCTGCTGGGCCCCCTCAACACCGAGGCCGGCGCGTTGGTGGACCTGTCCCACCCCGCCGCAATGGCGGCGATCCTGCTCGTTGCCGGCCTGGCCTGGGGTCCGGGGCGGCGCTGGCCCACGGCCAGCTTTGCCCTCTCGGTGCTGGCGTTTGTGGGCTATTGGTTGCTGGGAGGCATGCCGGCCCTATGCCTGCTGTTCAGCCTCGGTTGCCTGCCGCTGCTGGTCTGGGGCTACGGACGCCTGCCCCTGGAGCTGTGGCTGTTTGGGTCCACCAGCGTGATGGCCTACCTGCTCAAGCAGAACACCATCAGTCTGGAGCGCCATGTGTTTGCCACGGTGCCACTACTTATGCTCTACGGGGCCTGGTTCAGCGCCCACCCCCGCTGGCTGGGATTTGTGCTGGGTTTTGGCAGCCTGCTGAGCGTTATTTACAGCGTGCGCTTCGCCCAGGGCCAGTGGATTGGCTGAATCGCCAGCCGCATCGATGGACAGTGCAGTGGCACCAAGCTGACGTAGAACAGTTCGAGATTTTGATCTTTTGCGATGTCGGCCAACCCAACCCTGACCCCTGCCAATGGCATCTGGCTCAGCGACAACCTGCGCGAGCGGGTGGAGAGCGCCGCCGCCGCCCGGTGCCTGGATCCGGCCGCCCTGTGTGAGCAATGGGTATTGGCCGCAGTGACCACGTTTGAGCAGCAGCATGGCCTTTACCCCGGTGCTGGCAGCGGCGATGGCCGTTGCTCGATACGCACGGGCAGCCGCACCTTGGGCCCGGTACCCCTGCCCGTGCAGCAATAAACTGACCACTGCTCTGCTTGCCTCTCCAAGTCGATGGCCAGGGCCAGCCTGGGGTGGTGATCAGGCGCCGGGGGCAAACTTTTCGACCAGAAAAGCGATAGAGCCAGCGCGGTGGATCGCGTCGATCTGGAGATCCTTGGCAGGCAGACGGGCTTTGCGGGGCGTAAGCCAGGGGGTTGCGGTGTTGAAGGCATCCAGCAGGGCCAGGGACTTGCGGACGGGCTTTGAATAACTACCCATACGTCCCAACGACCCCAGGGTGTCACCCGAGGGCCACATCCTCACCGGCCGCAGCGAGGGCCGCGAAGCGCACAGGGAGAGAAGTGCCCAGGCCGTGTGATGAAAAAAGGAATGGTGGAATGGCTCCCCCTGGGAGACGGTCCCGACATAAAGGCCTCCGGGCCTGAGCACCCTTTCGATTTCGCTGATCGCGATAAAGGGATTGTGCA
>JBIIRU010000209.1:0-5068 GCA_044341355.1 Cyanobium sp.
ATCGAAATGCTCGATGTAGTCGCCAACAGGGAGCCAGAGCCACCTGGTTGTTTGCGGCCGCGGTCTGCATGCCGGAGGGGAAGAACAGGGCGAGAGCCGGGCTGCGCGACCGGCAGGCATTCACCTGGCGGGGGGCCTGGATCCAGTTCGGCAGCTCACAGGCACCAACGAACGCGGTGGAGAAGATGATCTGACCGGTGAGCAGACCGTTTGACGCGGCCGCTCCGAGCAGCCGCAGCAGGGGGTTCATGAAGCCAGAGGGCGGCGAGGGCCTTCTTCTGGGCCTGAAGAGTCGCCAGGCGCCCCTCTCGGTGCGACACCGCCATCGGGCTGATCTGCAGCTGCGCTGCGGCGGCCCGGAGGGAGAGGCCCTCGAGGGTGGTGAGCCGCAGGGCCGTGGCCTGGGCGGCATCATTGCCGTACGTCTTGAAGATCCGCACCGCCCAGGCGGTGCCGACGCCATGGCTGTGGTCGCCTGCTCGATCACCTCGAACACCTCCGCCCCGAAGGCCTCCACCAGCTTGCTGGCGTAGTTCGGGCCGATGCCGCGGATCATCCCCGAGCCCAGGTACTTCTCGATCTCCTCGGCAGTGGTGGGCGCTGAGGAGCGCAGAAAGGAGGCCTTGAACTGCTGGCCGTGCTCGCGGTCGTTCACCCACACGCCGGAGACGGTGACCCATTCGCCCGCGCTGATCTCGGCGGCATGGCCCACCACCGTCACCAGATCCCGGTGACCACGGGCCTTGATGCGCAGCACGCAGAAGCCGTTGCTGGCGTTGTGGAAAGTGACCCGCTCGATCGAGCCGGCGAGCACCTCGATGGGCTCGGCTGTGGTGTCCGCCATCCCGCGGGACCGGCCAGCGACCGGCTTGTTCATGCCTCCCCGCGGTGCCATCGGGCCATGCTTATCGCCACGCTCGCCATAAACCAGGCGTAGGAAGCGACGACAACTGTTTGATCCATCAAGGTGACCAAAAACACGCGGTTGGTGACGGTGCCATGGGCCTGCTTGGCCACTTCCACCAGCCAGGTGCTCCCCTCTTCTGATCGGCAACGGAAGCCTGCGAGCTAATGACGGGCCGCCAACAGCACCGGCGGCTGGTAGTGGCTCAAGCCTGGGGCTGATCCGCCGCTGGGGTGGCAAAGGGCGAAGGCCGCTCCAGCAGGCGCACCAGGCCCCGCAAGCTGCGGGCTGGGCGGCTGTTGATCCGCTCCCATTACTGCTGGGCGTCGGCAAGGATCCTTCACCAGAGCAGGCGGCAGGGGAGGGTGGCCAGGGCAGGGTCGAGGCTCACCAAATGCAGGCCCTCCAACTCAGCCTGAGCCGCCAGCAGCCGATCGAAAGGATCCCGGTGGGCCTGCCGGTAGCCACCGGCATGGACGCCATGGTGCAACTCCATGCATTCCACCCATGCAACGAGTGCCTCGATTGAGGCTGCATTGCCTTTGCTGCCGCTTTTGAGGCATGATATGCAGAGAAGGTGTGAGGGTCATGGAGGTACAAGAGCTCACGAGTGCGGCGGCCAGCGGGGTCAACAGCAACCTGGTGCTGCGCAAGGCGCTACAGCGCGCTGGGGAGGAACTGGGACTGTCGGCCCAGGAGACGGCCCAGGCGATCGGCAAGAGTCGCACCTTTTTCGAGCGGGCACGGGCGCAGAGTCGCATCGACCTGCACACCCAGCGGATGATTGCCCTGGTGCTGCGCTTGCATCGCAGCCTCTCGGCCCTGGTGGGTGACGACACCGATTTGATGCGGCATTGGATCAATACAGCCAACCGCCATACGGGAGGCCTGCCGCGGCAGCAGTTGCAGGATCCAGAGCAGCTGGTGGAGCTGGTGCACTACCTCGATGCCATGCGTGGCCGGCCGTGAGCCAACGAACCCCTGTGGATCTCAAGGCTCTCGCCCAACTAGATGGGGTGGTGCTGCGGCTGGTGGAACAACAAGGCGCTCAGGCCACCCGCCGGACGACGGACAACCTGGATGAACAGGCCTGGCTGGAGGACTTTCTGGAAGCCAGCAAGCCGGAGCTTCCCAGCGCCGAGGAGTGCGCGCTGCGGCATCGCCTGCTGCTAACTCCCTTTCGCTATCGGCAGCGCCACGGATCGCGTTTTGCCACACGCTGGGAGCGGGGGTTGTTCTATGGGTCCCGCAGTCGGTTCGGCTGTCTGCTGGAGGGGGCGTACTACGAACTGGTGTTTCAGGATGGGCCCGAGCATCCCTTTCCCCGCAGCAGCGCGATGCGAAAGGCCATCTTCCACGTGCAGATGCGCACCGCAAGCGGCCTGAAATTGCAGGACCATGGCGATAGAGAACTTCAGGCCAGGTTGCGTGATCCTGTGGACAGCCACTGCTGTCAGGGCATTGGCCGGCAAATGCGCGAAGCTGGAATTGAGGCCTTTGAATACCACTCGGCGCGCAGTGCTGAGGATGTCGTTCAGGTGGGAGCCATTAGTTGCTGTGTATTCACCAGCACACCGTTTGATCAGGTGGAGGTACAGCTGGAAGCCAACTGCAGGGAGGTCTCGATCCGTTGCTTGGATGACAACACGGTGCACCATTTTCGGCGCCAGCAATTCGCAGTGAATGGAGAGCTGCCCCAACCAACGGTCTGATGCACAGCCGGCCCCGCAATGGCGAGCTGGCCGTCTTGCCGGCCTTTTTCAAGGGCTGCGGCAGCACTCCTGCTGAGCCGTGAGGGAGTATGGGCCCAGAACAGGGGGATGGGGGTGTCACAGATGATTCGCATCGCCACTCCATTCGAGATCGGGAATGGGGTTAACCACGTCACCCAGGGAAACGCGATCACGAAGAGCGTGCAGCCATTGGCGTGCATCCTCAGCGGGGTCGCCCTCTGGCTCGATACGGGCGATGACCCGGCCTCGGGATGTGATCTGCAGCTGCTCGCCGGCCTGAACTCGCTTGAGGTAGGCGGGAAGGTTTTGCCGCAGATCGGATACGGAGACGCGGATCACGCCAGACCCATCCCATTGCACAAAGCAACCGTACACGGCAAAGCTGATGCGCGCCAGGACGATCGATTGATTTGCAGCTCGAAGGCGGCGAGCTAGGCAGCTTTCAGCTCTTCTCCATTGAGCTGGTCCAGGCTTGATTGAAAGCTGTCGGCGAGCAGAAATGGCATGGCCTCAGGCAGCCGCCCAGTCGATCAGGGTGAGGCCCTCAATACGAGCAAACTCGCGCATATTGTGGCTCACCAAGGTGGCACCAAGGGCGAGGCTGTGGCAAGAGATCCAGAGATCGTTGGCCCCAATCGGCGTGCCCAGTCGCTTGAGGACTGTGGCCTGCTGAGCGTAATGGCGGCAGATGGCCTGCCCTTCGGGGTAGAGCACGGGCACCTGACGGGAGAGCGCATCAAGTTGCACAAGGGTTGCCTCGCGGCGTTGGCTGCCTTGGGCGCCTTGGAGCAGTTCCGCCCAGGTGATGAACGACGAGGATGTTTGTATCGAGCAGGTAGATCACAGCGATTCACGCTCCTGAACCAGCAGCTGATCCTGCTGCTGCTGCTCCAGAGACGCCACGAAGTCGGGGTCAAAGCCGGCCAACAGATCGAGCAGGGCCTTGCCCCGCTGATGTGGGCAGGGATGGATGAGCAGATCCCCTTCAGGCGAGCGGCTGATCTGTACCCGATCTGTGGCGAGCCGGAACTCCGCGGGGATGCTCACGGCCTGGCTGTTGCCGTTCATGAACACCCGGCTGGGGAGGGCATCCATGACGCGAGTCATCTTGTGTGTACTTACCAATACAGACACAGACGCAAACGCGGCTGCGACCGGCTGCGCCAAACAGAAGAGCGCCTGCAGCAGGGCCGCATGGGAGGGCGGATCGAGCGGTGGCGAGGCGGCGCTGATCGAGACCAGTGCCGAGGCCGCCAGCGCAGGGGTTGATTCTCAGCTAGCGATTGGGGCGAGCTAACTCTCCCCGGATTCGGTGTGTCTGCTGATTTTTGGAAGGACAAGCAGCGCTTCGCTCGGGCGTTGATCGGCGGGCGGAAGGACGGGCGCTGTTTCCACCAGCCCCAAAGGCCACCTCAGGCGTTGCCAGGATCAACCCCTGAAGTCCGCGCAGCGCAACCAGGCACGGGTGGTGGTGGTGGGCGCGCCGCTGCTGGCGGCCTGGGAGAGTCGGTCGCAGACCACGAGGTTGATGGTGGAGGCGGAGCCGCTGCAGGTGGCGCGGCTGCGGGCCCGCTCGTTGTTCGCCTCCGCCAGCTGGCCGTCCAGGTGGAGGGTGGCTGCTCGGGCCTGGGCCAGAAGGCAGCGCTGGTCGCGCAGCAGCCCCATCGCCACCGCCTGGCCATCGCGCAGCTTGAAGCCCCAGGGTTCGCCGCCGCCCTCGCCCTGCAGGGAGGGTGGAGGCTCGCGGGGCAGTCGCTCCAGAGCCTGGCCTAGCGGCGCTCCGCCCCCCTGGCGCCAGCGCTGCATCGCCGCCTCCACATCCGAGGCCGGGTTGCCCCGGTCGCCGTCGAACAGCAGCAGGGCCTGCTTCCATTCGGCGGCGCTGCCCTGCAGCAGCACCTTCGCCAGACCATTGCGGTAGCGGCGGGCCAGCAGGGGTTGGCCAGCCGCCAGCCGCTGGGCGCTCTCGAAGCGGCGCTGCGCCGCGGGCAGGTCGTCCTGCAGATCCGCGAGGGTGCCAAGCCGTTGCTCCGCCTCCGCCAGCTTCGGATCCATCACCAGGGCCCGCTCAAAGGCGCTCGCCGCCCGTACCCAGTCGTTGGGGTTGCGGTTGAGCAGATAGCTCTCGAGGGCGAGATCGCCTTGGAACAGCTCCCGCTGGGCACCACAGGGACCGCTCTGGGGCAGGGCGGCCACGTCCTTAGCAAGCTGCGGACTTTGGCTGGCCACCGCCGCCAGGCCGCTGCCGATGGTGGCCGCCCGGGCACCGCAGCGGGCGAGGGGATGGAGGGGGTTGAGCAGGCGGGCCCTCTGGAACGATGCGAGGGCACTGGCATAGGCCCCGAGGCGCAGATCCGCCAGGCCCGCCGCCATGGGCGCCTGGCTCAGCAGCATCCCGGCCGGCACCGCCACCGCCAGGGTGGCCAGCGGC
>JBIIRU010000210.1:0-5040 GCA_044341355.1 Cyanobium sp.
CTCGTGGTAAGCGACAAGGCGCTTGCGGCGCTCGCTCATGACCCGGTCCTTTTTCTCTGGTCCGGCCATGACGCGCTCAATGGAGTCATTCACCTCATCCATGGAGATTTCGGTGAGCTGGCGACGGGCCGCCAAGATGGCCGCTTCGTTGAGCAGGTTGGCCAGGTCGGCACCGGTGAAGCCGGGGGTGCGGCGGGCGACCCGATCGAGGTCCACATCCTTGGCGAGGGTTTTGCCCCGGGCGTGAACCCCGAGGATCTGGAGGCGACCGCTGTAATCGGGCCGATCAACCACCACCTGGCGGTCAAAACGACCGGGCCGCATCAGGGCCGAATCAAGCACGTCAGGGCGATTGGTGGCCGCGACGATGATGATGCCGTTATTGCCCTCAAAGCCATCCATTTCGGTGAGCAGCTGGTTGAGGGTCTGCTCCCGTTCGTCGTTGCCGCCGCCCAAACCGGCGCCCCGTTGACGGCCGACGGCATCAATTTCATCGATGAAGACGATGCAGGGGGCATTTTTCTTGGCCTGTTCGAACAGATCGCGCACCCGGCTGGCACCAACGCCGACAAACATCTCGACAAATTCAGAGCCTGAAATCGAGAAGAAAGGCACACCGGCCTCGCCGGCCACCGCTTTGGCCAGCAGGGTTTTGCCGGTGCCCGGAGGGCCCACCAACAGCACGCCTTTGGGGATCTTGGCGCCGACGGCGGTGAAGCGATCAGGGTTCTTGAGGAAATCAACCACCTCGGTGAGTTCGAGCTTGGCCCCCTCAATGCCGGCGACATCACCGAAGGTCACCTGGGTCTGGGGCTCCATCTGGACGCGGGCCTTGCTTTTACCGAAGTTCATGGCGGGGTTGCCACCCCCACCCTGGGCCCGCCGCAGCAGGAAGAACAGGCCCCCCAACAACAGCAGGGGGAAGATGAGACTGCCGAGGGCCTGCTGCCAGGGGGCGGCCTCGCGGGTGGGCTGAACGGCTATGTCGACGTTGTTGTCGGTCAGCAGCTTGAGCAGATCACGATCGGGAGCCAAATTGACCACAGCCCGACGGCCATCGTTTTCGACCACCTGGGCCGAGCCGCGATCGGGAGAAATCACCACCCGGGAAATTTCTTTGGATTGAACCGCCTCAACAAAATCGCTATAGCGGAGCGTGCGGGGTTGGTTGGCGGGCTGCCTGGGGTCGAGGAAGGCCGTGCCGACGGCGATGCAGACAATCACCAGTAATGCGTAGAGCCCTGCGTTGCGCCAGCTTTTCTTCACGGCTGCATCCTCATGAGAAGAGTTGATGATTAAGGAACGTTAACCGCCCCGGGGGTGGGGCGGGGCGATCAAGCTGCGGCGCGCAGCACCTCGACGACGCTGCGGAAGGCGAACCACTCGGGAATCTCCTCACCGCCCCGCAGCATGCGACGGAATTGGGTGCCACTGAGGTTTTTGACATGGAGGCCACGGGCCTCAGCATGTTCGGCGGTGACGTAGCCCTCCTCCTCGGTATAAACGAGATTGAGGGATGGGACGGTTTCCATACCCAATTCACTGGCGTGGTCCCTGGCGAAATCCTGAGCCTGGTAGGCACCGTAAAAATCGCTGCCGCTGAGGCTGGACTTGCAGCCCGCCATGTCGCGACCGATGATGAAGTGGGTGCAACCGTAGTTTTTGCGGATCAACATGTGCTGCAACGCCTCGCGGGGTCCGGCCATGTGCATCGAATAGGGCAGGTAGGCCCAACGAATACGGGGATTGTTCACCTCCGCCGCCAACTTTTCGTAGGTCTGAAAGCGGACGCTGCCGGGGATGTCGTCGTCTTGGGTGGGCCCGCAGGTGGGATGGACCAAAACCACGGCCTGGCGACTGACGTTGGCGGCTTCCAGGGAGCGAGTGAACAACTCGTAGTGGGCCCGGTGGATGGGATTGCGGCACTGGAAGGCCACCACATCCTGGCCATGGGGCAGGGTGGCGCGCACCTGGGCCGGAGTGCGGCAGGGGAAGTCCCGCTGGGGCAGGGCCAGCCCCTGGATGCGCCCGCCCAGGTAATAACGGCCCCGCTCGCAGGCGATCATGCGCACGGCCGGGTGTTCGAGGGAGGTGGTGCCGTAACAACCCATGGCCTCCTTGACCTTGTCGGGTTCCCAGCGGCTTTCCACCGTCAGCACGGCCAGGTCCTGGCCCCGGTAGGTGAGCAACAGGCGCTCGCCGATGGCGATGCTGGCGTCATCGGTGTCAAAGACGATCGGCAGGCCAAACAACAGGCCACTGCTGGTGCGGTAGTTCGCCACCACCGCTTCGTAGTCCTCCTGGTGCATGAAGCCCCGCAGGGGAGAGAAACCGCCGACGACCAGCAGTTCGACGTCGCAAGCATTGCGATCACTGCAGGCGACGACTCGATCAACGGCGCCAGCGACGGCCTGGCGCTGGTCGGCCGCCACCATCAGATCCACCAGGGTGCCGCCATGGGGGCGAATCAAGCCGGTGTCGGCACCTGTTGGAGCAAGGGACATGGCGGCAAAGGGCGGGCCCGGGGACCCCTCAGGAGATGGAAGTGATTCTCCCAGACGACAGCCAAGCGGCTGCCAGCAGCCGAAAGCCACAAAAAAGGGGGCTCAAGCCCCCCCTTGATCAAGGATGTCGAAGCTCAAGGGCGTCGAAGCTCAAGCCTTTTCCAGCCTGCCGTAGAGCTCGCCACTGATCTTGACATCGACGGCAGGCTTGGTGCCCATGTCGGTGTCGGAGGGCTGAATGGCGGTGAAAACGCCAGCGAATTCACCGGTATCGCTATCGATTTTGGTGATCGAAAAGCTCATGGTGCCGGTGCCATCGACGTAGGCCTTCACGGTTTCCTTGCTGTATTCATCACCAGCGGGCACCAGGCCCACGGCGCTGCTGTAGCCGGTGGTGAGGCCCCGCCCCTTGGGATCGAGGAAGTTGCTGGTGCGGTAGCTGGGGGCCCGGTAATCGCCGGTGAAATCGGTGCTGGTGGTGAGGGAGTTACCGCTGGACTCAGCCAGCAGTTCCTTGGTGGAGAAGGTAAATGGAACTTCTTCGCCGCCAGGGAGCAGCACCGTCACGGGCTGGAAGTCGATGCCACCGAGCTCCTTGAAGGTGAGTTTGTCGCCGTCGATGGTGAGGTCGCCGTAGACCTGATCAAGGCTGGAGGTGTAACGGGTGAGGATCTTGGCCGCCACATACTGGGCTTCTTGGCGCTTGTTGGTGGGTTCACCCTTTACAGCTACCTCACTGGGATGGAGGCAGATTTCCTTGAGTTGGTAGCGGGCGTTGGAATCGAGGGCAATCGAGCCACGGGCCGAATCGGGCAGGGTGGGGCAATCATTGGCCCGCCCGGTGTTGACGATGTCGTCGTAGGTGGTGCTGGCGCGATCCCCAGCCTTGGCCCCGCTGGTGCAGGCGGTGACCAGGGTCAGGCACAGCGCCAGCACGAGGGCCAGCAGGGGTCGGAAACGCATGGGGAGAAGAGCCGCAGAGATGCGTGATGAACTGGGCTGGCGGGATCCTACCGGCGTCCCCCGTCCATGCCTGATAGGTTGCCACTGCTCTCAACAACCTGTATGAGAGAGCGGTGCATGGACAGCAGCGATCCGAGCGATCCCCAGAGCCAGCCAAAGCCAGTACCCAGTGATGATCTGGACGCCAAGGTGGCGGCCCTGGAGCAATTGGCCCAGACCCTCAAGGACGATCCCCAGGAGCTGCTGCGGCTGTTGCGCCGGCTGGAGCAGCTGCATCGCTCGATCCAGGACGGCCCCTTTCTCGCCAGCCTTCCCAGCGGCCGCAATGAATTGTTCCGCCTGCTGGAGGACATGGAGCACAGCGGCGGCTGGCCCTACATCCCCCGGCTGCAACTGCGCAGCTTCATGGACCTGCTCCAGGTTCCCGCCGCCCTGGCAGCGGTGGAATCGTTGCCATCAAGCTGAAGCCAGCGCCAGGCTCGGCCCCCCCTTCAGTGGCCGCCCCATTCCAAACCAGTCTCATTCCTCATCAAATGGTTCCTGGTCCACCAGGTGCACGTAAGGAAAAGCCAGATCGGGGCGGTGAATTGCCAGGGCCCGCAGCAGATGCCAGTCCTGGAGGCCATCAAAGGGGGTTGGGTAATCGTCCTCCTCCAGCCGGGCGGCCAAGGCCGCAATCGACTGCTCGTCAAAATTCTGCAGCTGCTCAGCGGTGATCGTGGGCTGGGGGTCTGCCATGGCTTGAGCTTTGACTCACTAACGGTGATAATGACCTGTGACGGGGAATTGGCTCAGCTGGTAGAGCGCTGCGATCGCACCGCAGAGGTCAGGGGTTCGAATCCCCTATTCTCCATGTTGGACTCAGGCGTCTCAGCAAGTGCCATTGATCTGGGGGGTATTCAGCCAAGCTCCTGCCTCGCCCAGTTGAGCAGGGCCGTGGCGGCCTCCAGGGCCACTTCGGCATCTTCCGGTCCAAAAACGTCTGCGGGTAGTTCATCACCCAGGGCATCGGGGTAGCGAGTGGGGGCATAAAGCTTGTCCAGCACCCTGGCTTGCCGCTGCCAACGCTCAGTTGGCTGCTCACCGAGTTCTCGCAGCAGCGCGGTCAGTGAGTGGCTGCGAAGGTCGCGATCGTCGGCCGCCAGCACTGCCTTGAGGGCCTTCTCTCCCACCTGCTGGGACTGGAAACAGGCCTGGGAGGCTTGGCCACCAGCGTGTAACAGGTGTGCCGCCCTTAGATCGTCTTCCGCCTGTCGCAGCCACAACAAGGCCCGACGACGCGCACCCTCCTGACTCATGGGAAAAGACATCCCTCCAGCAGCGGGATCGCCTCCGCTTTCACCGTGCGCCAGAAGGGAGAATTGCCATGTTTGGCCAGCAGGGCCCGGCCAGCCACCAGGGGCTGGATGGGCAGGCGGCAGTCTTGCAAAGCCTCCAACACCGAGTCGTAGGCATCGAGCAGGCGCTTGTCGCTCAGGCCCATCACCAGCAGATCCACATCCGAGCGGCGACTGGCGGTGCCCCTAGCCCAGCTGCCGAACAACCAGAGACCCTCGGGGTGGTGCCGCTCCAC
>JBIIRU010000211.1:0-5018 GCA_044341355.1 Cyanobium sp.
GCCGCTGGCTAGCCTTCTTGCATGGCAAAGGGCCTGCAGCGTATCCGGCTCTACTGGCGGCAACTGCTCCGCCTAGAACGTCCCCGTCAGGCCTTGGTGCGCTGGCGGGCCGGCGGCTTAGCCGCCTTGCTGCTCGCCTGTTTGACAGTGGCCCTGATCAGCAGCTGGCCCTGGCTGGTGGAGCCCAGTCCCCGCATCGGCATGGCATCGCCTTTTACGGTCCTGGCCCCCAAGGATGCCCGTGTCATGGACAACACGGCACTGGAGGAACGGCGCACCAGGATGCTGCCGCGTACAAGAGTGCAAGTAGTCGACCAAGGGCTGACCCTGGTCCTTGAGGGGCGACTCAATCGGCTGCTTGAGGACCTGCGCAATGAGATGCGAAATGGCCAACCCAAGCTCGATTCCCTCAATTTGCGCCGCGAAGAGCGTCTCTGGCTCGCAAGCCTCCGTCCTCCGGCCCTGATGGCCTGGGAGCAGGCAGTCCAACAGGCGCAGCGCCGCATGCTGAGTCAGGGGGTGGTGGCCAACCTGGCGGAGCACACTTTGTTAAAGGCAGCCAAATTGCAACTCGCAGACCAAGGAGCAGCAGCCCAGAGCCTTGGCAGCAGGCTGGTGGTCACCAGTTTGCGCAGCAGCACCAATCTGCGGGACGATCCTTTCTTGAGCCAGCGGCGCATTGCCGATCTCGTCAGTAGCCAGGGGCTACCCACCCTCAACATCCAGCGGGGAGATCTCATCACCCGCCAGGGGGAAACCATCACTCCCCAGGCTTTTGATGTCCTGGACTACTTCGGGCTGATCAATCGACGGCCGAGGCCCCTGGCCTGGTTCAACCGTTTTGCTGAAGCCCTGGCGGCCTGCATCACCATGCTGTTGGTGATGCGCCGCTGGCGAGCCAGCCTCGAACCGCGCCAGGGACTCCTGGCCCTGTTCATGTTGCTGGTGGTTCAGGCCTTCAAACTCTGGCTCGGGCCGTTGGCGAGCCCCCTGGCCCTGCTGCTGCCACCAACCCTGTTGCTGGCCCAGGGGCTCGGCACCATGGCCGGACTCGCCTGGCTTGCGGTGGGTAGCTTGCTCTGGCCCTACCCGTTAACCGCAATTCTTGAGGGTCGACTGCTGGTGGCGGCTCTATTTGCAGCCCTAGCTGCCATCCTGGCCGGACGCCAACGCAATCGTGCCCAGCTACTGCAACTGGCCGTTCTGCTGCCTGCCGGGGCTTTGGTACTGCAATGGCTTTGCGTGCAATTGGCCAACTTCGCTGGGGTGGAGGAAGGTCGTTTTCCCCTCAACGGCGATTTGCTGAACGAATCATTGTTGGTCGGTGGTTTGTTGATGGCAGGCCTGCTGCTGGCGCCCTTGATGGAGAGTTTCTTCGGCCTACTTACAAGGGCCCGGCTTATGGAACTGGCCGATCTGGAGAGGCCCCTGCTGCGTCGGCTCTCTACCGAAGCTCCCGGCACCTTTGAGCATACCCTGATGATTTGCGGCCTGGCCGAGGAGGGTGCAAGGGCGATCCAGGCCGATGTGGATCTGATTCGCACCGGCGCCCTTTATCACGATGTCGGCAAACTACACGGTCCTCAATGGTTTATTGAGAACCAGGAGGATGGCCTCAACCCCCATGAAAGCCTCAACGATCCCATCACAAGCGCCGCCATTCTCCAGGCCCATGTTGACGAGGGTTTACGACTGGCCCGGCGCTATCACCTGCCCCGTCCCCTTTCAGATTTCATCCCGGAACATCAGGGGACATTGAAAATGGGCTATTTCCTGCATCAAGCACGGGAACTTGACCCTACGGTGCCGGAATCCCGCTTTCGTTATGCCGGACCGATTCCCCGCAGCCGTGAAACGGCGATATTGATGATGGCCGATGGCTGCGAGGCCGCCCTGCGCTCCCTGCCTCAGGGAACCAATGAAGCGGAAGCCGCCGCCACGGTGCGTCGCATTGTCGAAGCTCGTCAAAATGACGGCCAACTTGCCCTTAGCGGCATTGGTCGGGCCGAACTTGAATTGGTGATCCGTGCGTTCGTAAGGGTTTGGAAGCGGATGCGGCATCGGCGCATTGCCTATCCGATCCCGGCGCGCAAAGCTTTCAGTGCTTGAGGCGGTCCCCCAGCTGCGCTGGCCACCGCCTTTGCATCCACTGCCCCAACGCCAGCCCCAAGGCAGCGAAGAGCAAGCCGCTGAGCAGTTCCAACAACCAGCAGGCCAGGGCTACCCACCAACCGCTTCCCTGGATGCGGTTGAGCAGCGCCAAAATCCAGCCACTAAATGAGGTCAGTGAACCGCAAAACCCCACACCCCCGACCAACAACCAGGCCCTTGGACGGCCAGCGGCCGTGGCGCTTAGCCAACCCAACACAAACGCTCCCAACAGATTGACCACGCTGAGATCGTCGACAAGCCAGCGCAGCAGACTGCCCGGAATGGCCCCAAGGGACACCAGCAACAGATCGGCAAGCAACCGACCCAGAGAAGGGCTTGCCAAGGACGCAGACCCAGCGGACTTCGGCAGCGGCAGGCTCATCGCCCCAGGGCCAAACCCGCCATCAACGCCAAAGAGCCGCCAAGCAGGGAACCAAGCGCCAACCTCACCAGGGTGCCTGGAGCCCTGACGCTCAACAACTCGACCATCAAGGTGGAGAAGGTGCTGAGACTGCCCAAGAAACCGGTGATTAGCAACAAGCTGGCCCCAGGGGGGGCGTCTGGACGCTCCAGAACCGGGGTCAGCCAACCGAGGGCAAAACAGGCCAGCAGATTGACGACCAAGGTGCCCCAGGGCCGCGATGGCAGACGGTCCGTCAGATGATTGACCAAGACGAATCTCAGACAGGCTCCCGGCACGGCCCCGGCGGCAACAAGCAGGGCCTGACTCGGAATCATCCTTGCTGGGTACGCCTGTCATGGCGATTGTGAAGCATCTGACTGATTTTGCGCTGCAGCACCACGAGAGCCGGGACAAGGGTGATGGCATTGGCCACCATCACGGGACCATCGTGGATGATGAAGCCATAAAGGCCCCAACAGGCGATGCCGACACTGAGCAATAGATACATCCTCAGCGAGATCGCTGTGGTGTCACCTGTCCGTATGGTTTTGATCGCCTGGGGGAAAAAACTCAGGGTCGTCAATGTGGCGGCCAGATAACCGAGCAGAGTGACAGCTGGGGGGTGGGTCATGGTAATAAGAGACTCCGGATCCCACATCCTGCAGGATTGCATGGGCTCGACTCAGGCGCAGCAAGCAACGATCGACATGACGCTCAGCCTCAAGGAGCTGCAAGTCCAATTGCAACCCGAGTGGCGCCAATGCCAGATGTTCAACGGCGTAGGCTACGGACTTTGTATCGTTCCCTACTTAACGCCGGATAGTGCCGAAACGGTACTGGTCCCAGGGGCCATCGTTACACGAGGTGCCAAACGGCACATGAGCTTTGCTTAGTGGTTGCTTGATTGAAATTGTCTCTAGCTTGGCTTTGTCCGATCCCAAGGCATGTTCCAGCCCAACCCCAAGACCGACCCCTACGGTGAGCGAGAGATCCGTAGGCGGCTTGCGCCCAACAGCTGGTTGAAATTTCTGCAGCTCGGCCTGACAGGGCTCCTGGCATTAATGGGCTACTGGCTCGCCATCAAAACCAGTGACAATGGCCATAGCATTAAATACCTCGATCAGCGAATCCGCACCCTGGAAACCAGTCGAGGGCCTGACCAGTACCTCAAGCTGCAGGGGCAACTGCGTGCGATGGCCGATCGACTCCAGACCCTGGAGGCAGAAAATGATCGACTCCAGTCCATAGAGTTACGTCTAAGCCAAGAAAGGCAAATGCGCTTGCTCCAGCAAGCCACCCCGCAGTCCAAACCAAACCCGGTGGCACCCAGCTCCCCAGGCAAGCGGATGCCTTACATGGTTCCCGTGCCCCAGATGCCCGAGAGACTTCCCTCTGCTACCACCCCCCGCAGCCTGCAGAAGCCACCAGCGAACTTAGGCAGCAGCCTAGCAACTCCATAAATAACCCAGACCTTATTCAACCCTTGACCGCATTGGCGGTAGCGCTAGGGAGTATGTAGCGCTGCAACAAAATAAATACTAATAAAACAGGCAGAATTGATACCATGGCACCTGCGGCAACCAAGCGCCAATCGAGAGAAAAACTACTGGAAAGCTGTTGCAAGCCTAGAGGTAGAGTATAAAGATTAGAATCGTCAATTATTATCAAGGGCCACAAAAAGTCACCCCAAGTTCCGATAAAGACAAACATAGCAAGTGTAATTAGATCTGCTTTCGCGGCAGGTATCATGATGTTCCACCATTCCCCCAAGGGACTACAGCCATCGATACGCGCAGCCTCCTCAAGTTCTACCGGAACTGTCAGAAAACTCTGGCGCAGCAAAAAAATTCCAAAGGCGGTCGCCGCCTGGGGCAGAATCAAAGCCCATAAACTATTGCGCAAGCCAATCTGAACCATCAGCAAATAAAGAGGAATCATCACCACCTGGAAGGGGATCAAAATCGTGGCAACCACCAAGGCCAAGACCAAGCCACGACCGGCAAATCGCAACCGCGCCAGAGGATAAGCCGCCATAGAACAAAACAACAGATTCGCCAAAACTGCCAGGCTGCTGACAATGATGCTGTTTAGCAGGTACGTCACCATTGGATTGGCGGCGAAGAGGCGTTGGTACGCCTGCAGGCTGGGTTGGGATGGCACCAGGCTGGGCGGAGAAGCAAAAATATTTTCGGTAGGGCCCTTTAACGAGGTACTCAGCAACCAAATCAGGGGCAAAAGCATCATCAGTGCTAATAAAAGCAGACCCATGAGCTGGAGTGCCGCCACAACACCAGAAGGACGGACGCCGTTAGGGGCCATGACGCATGCCTAATTGAGAAACCCCATCATGGGACCCAGCCAACAAAGCTCGCAGGCGCCTAGCCAGGGCCTCAAGCGGCGCCCCATGATCAGGGCGCTCACAACGCAATCCACTTTGGCCATCCATCCAAACCGGATGACTGCC
>JBIIRU010000017.1:0-17213 GCA_044341355.1 Cyanobium sp.
AATGCTGGAGCTGGCCAGCCTGGGGGCCGCCGTGCTGCATCCCCGCGCCGTCGAAATCGCCCGCAACTACGGCGTGCCGCTCTGGGTGCGCTCCAGCTGGAGCGACAACCCGGGCACCCGGCTCACCAGCGGCCCCGCCCGGGCGATCGGCAGCGAGGGGCTGGAGCTGGGGCGGCCGGTGGACGGGGCCGAGCTCCAAGACGGCCAGGCGGTGCTGGCCCTGGCCCATGTGCCCGACCGCCCCGGGGTCGCCGCCGACCTGTTCGAAGCCCTGGGGGCGGCCGGCCTCAATGTCGATCTGATCGTGCAATCCAGCCACGAAGCCGCCAGCAACAAGACCGCCGGCAACACATCAGCCAGCAACGACATCGCCTTCACCGTGGCCGATGCCGAGCTGGAGACCGCGCGGGGCATCTGCGAAGCCCTGCTGGCCTCCCTGCAGGCCGATGGCGCCACCCTCAGCAGCGAAGCGGGGATGGCCAAGATCAGCATCGCCGGCGCCGGCATCATGGGGCGCCCGGGCATGGCGGCCCGTCTCTTCGACACCCTGGCGCGCCTGGGCATCAACCTGCGCCTGATCGCCACCAGCGAGGTCAAGGTCAGCTGTGTGGTCGATCGCGAGCTGGGCGCCCGCGCCCTGCGGGCGACGGCGGCGGCCTTTGAATTGGGGGAGCAGCAACTACGCGACGGCCCCCTGCCGGCCGATCCCCTGGCGCCGGCGGTGCGGGGCGTGGCCCTGGACCGGGACCAGGCCCAACTGGTGGTGCGCCGCGTACCGGACCGCCCCGGCTCGGCGGCCCTGGTCTGCCGGGCCCTGGCCGACGCCAGCATCAGCCTGGACGGCATCGTCCAATCCGAGCGCACCCACAGCAGCGGCGACCAGCGCAGTCGGGACATCAGCTTCACCCTGCGGCGCGACGACCGGCCCGGCGCCGAACGGGCCCTGGCACCGGTCCTGGCCCAATGGCCCGGCGCCTGGATCGAGGAGGGTCCCGCCATCGCCCGCATCAGCGCCGTGGGGGCGGGCATGGCCTGCACCGCCGGCACCGCGGCGCGCATGTTCCGGGCCCTGGCGGCGGCGGGAATCAACATCGAGATGATCGCCACCAGTGAAATCCGCACCAGCTGTGTGGTGGCCGAAACCGAGGGCATACGTGCCCTGCAGGCGGTCCATGCCGCCTTCGAACTGGGGGGCGAGACGCTGCACCGGGCGGAGGGCACAGAAGCGCCCGCCGCCGGAGCGTCTTAGGCGAGGCGTCTTAGACGAGGGCGAGCTGCGCTTCCGGCACCACCCCATTGCCCTCGGCGACGGCGGCGGCCATGGCCTGCTCCAGCCCCCGGGCCCGATCCAACAAATGGGCGGCAAAAATGTCGCGATTCACCGCCGTATTGCTGGCCTGGAAGTAAGAACCATGGGCGCAGCCCAGGTCGTAACCCCAGAGGCGTTTGGGACAGGTGGTGGGCAGCAGGTTCAGGTATTCGCGGCTGACGGGGAAACGGCGGCTCAAGGAACCGCCCACCAGATCCCCCTGGGCATCCAGGTTGATCCAGCTGTTGACCAGGGATGGGAAAGGAGCCCGTCCCCCCTGGGGCGGCCGGTTGGCCGGGCGCAGCGTTTCCTGCACCGGGCCGATCGAGAGGGCGCTGCCCACCGTGAAGAAATGGGCCACCCGCCCCGGCCGGGGGCGAGCCTCCAGCTCCCGCAGGCCTTCGTAGGCGACCACCGTGCCCCAGCTATGGGACATCACATCCACCGTGACACCCGCATCCAGCAGGGGACCAACCTTGCTGGTGAAACGGTTCAGGATCTGGCGGCGCATGCCCTCATTGAGCATGTAGACCAAAAAGTCATCCAACCCGTCCAGGAAGCCCCTGGTGGCGGGGCGTTGCTCCATGCCAAGACCGCGGGCGGCCTCGCGATCGCCGCGATCTTCAATCACCTCCAGAATGGAGGTGCGCAAGGCCTCAGCCCTGGCGGCCTGGCCCTCCAGGCCCTGGGACCCGTGGGCCTGGGACCCGTGGGCCTGGGCATCCGCCAGGCTGCGGCTGTTGACCAGATCGCTCCACACCACCTCAATGCGGCCCTGCCCCAGGGTGCTGGGCTCAAACATGCCGCCGACGTAGGGGCTCAGGGCTTTCCACCAGTTGTTCGAAAACCCTTCCCCATGCTTACCGATGCCATGCACACTCACGAGCACCCGCTTCGCCGCTCCAGGGCCGCGCCCCGCCTCGGCGGCCAGCTCCTCGCCCCCCCCGGCGGGCCCCGCCTGGGCGCTGGCTTCCAGGGCCAAGACGGTATCTAGCAACTTCATGTAGGCCTCGATCAAGCGCTCCTGTATCGGGGCCATCGAGCGGCCGGCCGCAACAGGACCCGGCGAAACCGAAGCTGGCAACCCCGTCACAATCGGAGTGGCGATCGTTGGTGCCAAGCCACCACCGCGTCCAAAGATTGGTCCGCTCAGGGCTTTGCCCTCATGAACCGGCACCTGCTCGTATCCGGATTTCAAGGAAGCAGCCACGGCCTTGATCAAGCTTTGGCTGTCCAGATCGGGGTGGGCTTGAAGTGCCTGGCAGAGGTAATAGGTGAAAGCACCTTGAAAGATGCCATTGATATAGGCGTCTGCCGCGGTTTGGGTCTCCTGGCAAGCCATCAAATTCAGGTTGAGATCCGCAGCGCGGCGAAGCTTGGATGGTTTCACAGCCCTTGACATCACCGCGCGGGATCCATCTAGACCAAGGTCCGGAGGAATCAGGAAGCGATTGACGCTGACCTGGGTCTCAGGCACAGGCCCCTCCGACCCCAAGCTCCTGCTGGTCTGGGAGGGACTGACAAGCATCTCGTGGACCATGCCCCTGGAATCCCTGACGGCCATGGCTCGGCTGCTTCCACCGGAATGGCAGGTGTCCTTAACGATGATTAGATTGGCATCACGCCGCACCTGGCGCACCCATTCATACCACTCGTCATCAAGAATATAAGTATTTGGATTGTCAAAATCCATGTCATAGAGACAGGTTATTTCATCGCGACCATCGTTTTCGTCGCCATTTTGATCGCGCACGTTGGAGCCGTGGCCTGAAAAATGGAACACCAGCGTGTCGCCTGGAGCCGCCCCCGCTGTCAACCATTGCCATTCCTTTCTCACTCTTGATTTGACGCCCTCGGCATCCCGCAGCAAATGGATGTCCTCGGGGCGAAAATCAAATTGATGTACCAGGAGATCCCGCAGGGACTGCACATCATTCACACAGCCACGAAGGGGCTGCTTAGAATAAGCATTAATGCCACAAAGAAGTGCTTTGCGTACCATGACCTAGGGCTTCAAGGGACAACTTTGTCCTAGGACAGTCGCCAGCCAAGCAATAGCGAAAACCGGCCATGCTTCGCAAACCAAGCAAAGTTGCACTTTATTGATTGACAACAACCCAACCTGCCCCAGCGGAGCCCCTCCCCGTGATACCCGGCCAGGTCCACACCAGCAGCTCGGCCCTGGCCCTGTTCGACCAGCTCGCGCCCGTCGCCCCAGCCGAGCTGCTGGGGGATTGGCGCGGCCAGGGCCTGGCCACGGGCCATCCCCTGGATGGGGTGCTGGAGGCCTGGCATTGGCACGGCAAACGCTTCCTCAGCACCGAGGCCGTCCATCCCCTGATCTTCGCGGCGGCGGGCGGCCGGCGCATCAGCGTCGATCCGAACTGGGTGCCGATGGCCCTGCTGCGGGCCCCCTGGGTGGGGCGCCTGGCACCCCTGGGCAGGCTGGCCCCCTGGCTGCTGCCCCTGCTGGCGACAGAAAAGCCCCGGGCGCGGCTGCGGCAGCTCTACTACCGCGATCGCCTCAGCTGCGCAATGCTCTACGACAATCTCCCCATCATTGATGTCTTCAGGCGCCTGGATGCCAACAGCCTGCTGGGCTTGATGGACGCCCGGGGGCTGGAGCAACCCTTTTTCTTCACCCTGCAGCGGGAAGTCGCCCTCAAGGGGGACCCAGCTTCGCCGCCCCCCCCTGGTCGGTAGCTGGCTGGCGCCCTGAGTAAATTCAGAGCCACGAAAGCGCCGCTCGGCCACTTGCCCTGTGCCTCGATTCAGCCGTTGGTGGCTTCCTGTATTGGCCGCTGGCCTGCTGCCTTTCGGGGGTCTGCTGGCTGGCTGTCAAGCGCAGCGCCAGCCCCCTGCCGCCACAGCCGTGGCGCCAAGGCGGGTTTAGGCTCTGGGCCGGATCGAGCCCGAAACCAAAATCCGCAAGGTGGCCATCTCCAACTCCCTCAGCGGCGATCGGGTGCAATCCCTGCTGGTAGAAGAAAACCAGCTCGTCAAGCTGGGCCAGCCCCTGGCAATCCTGAACAGCCAGGGCACCCTTCAGGCCTCCCTGGATGAAGCCGAAGGCCAGGTGGCCATCTCGCGCAGCAAGTTGGCCCAGGTGCAGGCGGGGGCGAAGCAGGGGGAAATCGATGCCCAGCGCTTCACAATTGAAAGCCTGCAGCGCAAACTTTCCGGTGAAAAGCTGGCCCAAGATCAAAACGTGGCCAGCAAGTTGGCCAAGCTCAACGAAGCCAGCATCGAGGCCAAGCGCTACGAACAGCTGTTCAGCGCCGGTGGCTCATCTGAGCTGGAAAGGGACCGCTATCGAACCAGGGCCACCACCAGCCGGGCCGAATATCAGCAGGCGCTGGAAACCCGCGAGGGCACCCTGAGCACCCTCAGATCCCAGATCGCTAGCGAACAACAAACCCTGGCCAAAATCACCGAGGTGCGCGGCGTTGATGTGGTGGCCGCCGAAAGTGAACTTAAAAAGGCCATGGCCTCCCGTGACCGGGCCAAGCAAGAACTCTCCTACGCCACAGTTGTTGCACCCCAGAATGGCAATATCCTCAAAATCAACGCCCGCCCCGGAGACAAAGTGGGTGATGATGGCCTACTGGAAATGGCCGACACCAGCCGCATGGTGGTTGTGGCAGAGGTCTATCAAACAGACATGCGTGACATTCGCATCGGCCAGAAGGCGACCATCAGTGCCGATGGCTTCAAGGGTAGCGTCCAGGCCAATGTCTATCAAATCAACTCTCAAGTACAGCGCCAAAGTGTCTTCAGTGGCGAACCAGGTGAAAACCAAGACCAACGGGTATTTGAGGTGAAGTTACGCATCGAATCGACTCCAGCCATTGCCGATCGGATCCGCCATGCCTCCAACCTTCAGGTCAACGTGATCTTTGATCCAAGCGATCAGCAAGCTGCCAAGCCATGATCAGCCCCCTGAAAAAATTACTGAAGCGAACCCCGGTGGCCTGGTTGCAGACCACCAACAACCCGACAAAGTTATTGATCGGCGTTGCCGGAGTGAGCTTTTCCAACCTATTGATGTTTTTCCAGCTGGGGTTGATGGACAGCCTCTATAACAGCCAGCGCAAACCAATCGACCGACTTCAAGCCGACTTGGTGATGGTCAGCAGCAAATACAGCAATCTTGGGGCCCTCCAGGATTTTCAACGCAGCCAGCTGTATCAGGTTCTAGGGGTTGCTGGCGTGGAATCGGTTGCGCCCTTACGCATCAGCCGCGCCAACTGGATTACTCCTTCCACACGCCAATCCTATGATATTTCCATATTCGGGGTGGACCTGGCCAAACCTTCCCTTGATTTCCCGGAGATCGAAAAAAACCGTAGCCAGCTCAGGATTCTACGCAACGCCCTGTTCGACAAAAATTCTAAGAAACAATACGGCGACATCCAGAAAATCGTTAGTACAGATGGCAAGGCATTGCTGGAAATCAGCGGCAAACAGATCCGCATAATTGATACTTTCAGCATGGGAGCTACGTTCGCTGCTGAAGCCAACCTGATCACTTCCGACAGTACCTATCTCTATTTATTCCCCAAGGCTGATCCGCGCAAAATCCAGCTGGGCCTGATCAAGCTCAAACCCGGTGCCAACCCCCAGCTTGTCCAAAACACAATTAAGTCTTTCATCAGCAAGGACGTTCGCATTGAAACCCGAGAAGGGCTCTCCAAGCTGGAAGTAGCCTATTGGCAACGTAATTCATCCGTGGGCTTCATCTTCTCGTTAGGCGTTCTGGTGGGCTTTATCGTTGGCAGCATCATTGTCTACCAGATTCTCTTTGGTGATGTCATGAATTCTCTGCCCCAGTACGCCACCCTCAAGGCGATGGGCTATCGAGATAGCTACGTAATTAGCATCGTCATCCAACAATCGGCTATTTTGGCTCTGGTGGGCTTTATCCCCGGGCTCCTGCTATCGATGGGCCTTTATTCCCTGCTGGCCACGGTTACCAAACTGACTGTCTTGATGACAACCACCCGGGCCCTGCAGGTGCTGGCGCTCACCTTCGTGATGTGCGTGGGCTCCGGCACCCTGGCCACCCGCAAACTGGTCCAACTGGATCCCGCCGATGTCTTTTGATGCCGCTGCCCCCAATCCGGTGGCTGGGGAAGCCAGCGGTGAACCGATCATCTCCCTCAAGCACGTCAATCACTGGTTTGGCAGCGGCGATGAACGCAAACATGCCCTCAAGGACATCAGCCTGGACATTTATCCAGGCCAGATTATCATTTGCACCGGCCCTTCCGGCTCTGGCAAAACCACCCTGCTGACCATGCTCGGCGGCTTGCGCTCCTGTCAGGACGGCAGCCTGCGCATCCTTGGCCAGGAACTGCTGGGGGCCAGCAAGGAACAACTGGCCCAGCTGCGCCTGAACGTCGGCTTCATCTTCCAGGCCCACAACCTGATGATGTTTCTAAATGCCCGCCGCAATGTGCGCCTTTCGCTCGAACTGCACGACAAATACTACGAGCAGGATATGGACAAAATCGCCACATCCATGCTGGAGAAAGTAGGGCTTGGTGAAAGGGTCGATTATTTTCCCGCCAATCTCTCTGGCGGTCAGCGTCAGCGCGTCGCCATTGCCCGCGCCCTGGTCAGCAAACCCAAAATCCTGTTAGGGGACGAACCCACCGCCGCCCTTGACAAGGAATCGGGTCGCACCGTGGTCAACCTGATGAAAGAAATGGCCGAAAAAGAAAAGACCACCATAATTATGGTCACCCACGACAACAAGATTCTCGACGTCGCCGATCGCATCATCCTGGTGGAGGAGGGCGAACTGGCCTCTAGTGAAAAGGAAGCGGCTTTCGTCGAACGCATGCGCGCCACCTGAGTAGCTGCAAGCTACCAACAACAGCTCGACGCCAGGGGCGGCATCAACGGCCCACGAGCTTCTGGCGAAGATTCTTGATTCGATCCCGCAGATTGGCGGCCTCCTCGTACTCCAGATTCTTGGCCGCCGCCTTCATGCGGTCCTCCAGTTGGGTGATTAGTTCGGGCAGGGAATCAAGTGGCACTTCATTATGGGCAGCCTGCTCGACTGCCTCATCGAGCTGCTCATCATTGAGCCGCCGCGATACCGCCAAAAAGGACAGAATCGCATTGCCGGCTCGCTTACCGGCGGGGGTTGGCGTAATGCCGTGATTCTCGTTGTAGGTGTGCTGAATGGCCCGGCGCCGCTCGGTTTCAGAGATCGCCTTGGCCATCGAATCGGTGAGGTTGTCGGCATACAGCAGCGCCACGCCTTCGATATGGCGGGCGGCCCGACCAATGGTCTGAATCAAAGAACGCTCGGCCCGCAGAAAGCCCTCCTTGTCCGCATCAAGAATGGCCACCAGCGAAACCTCCGGTAGGTCCAGGCCCTCCCGCAGCAGGTTCACACCCACCAGCACGTCGTATTCGCCATTGCGCAGATCCTGGAGAATCTCGATCCGCTCGATTGAATGGATCTCGGAGTGCAGGTAGCGCACCCGTACCCCATGCTCGGCCAGATAGTCGCTGAGATCCTCCGCCATGCGCTTGGTGAGTGTGGTCACCAGCACCCGCTGGTCCTTGCCGGCCCGCACACGAATTTCGCCCAGCAGGTCATCCACCTGGCCGTCTGTGGGTCGCACCTCAACAATGGGATCCAGCACACCGGTGGGGCGGATCACCTGTTCGACCACCTGGTCTTTGCTCTGGGCCAACTCCCAGGCGCCAGGGGTGGCGCTGACGAATATGGTCTGGGTGGCCTTCTCCCAGAACTCCTCAGCTTTAAGGGGCCGGTTGTCGGCGGCACTGGGGAGACGAAAACCATGCTCAATCAACACCTGCTTGCGGCTTTGATCGCCGTTGTACATGGCCTGCAGCTGGGAGCAGGTGACATGGCTTTCATCCACCACCAGCAGCCAGTCCTTGGGGAAGTAATCAATCAGACATTCAGGCGGCGTTCCCGCCGGGCGGCCGGCCAGATGGCGGGCATAATTTTCGACCCCGTTGCAATAGCCCACCTGTTCCAGCATCTCCAGGTCGTAGGTGGTGCGCTGTTCGAGGCGTTGGGCCTCTAGCAAACGGCCCTGTTCGTTGAGCAGATCGAGGCGCTGACGCAGTTCGCTGCGGATGGCCTTGACGGCCTCCTCCAGGCGATCCTTAGGGGTAACGAAGTGCTTGGCTGGATAGATGTTAATGCTTTCCAAACTCTGAAGGATTTCACCGCTGGTGGGATCGACATAACGAATCGCCTCGACGTCTTCGCCAAACAGCTCGATCCGAACCAAACGATCCTCATAGGCCGGACCAATCTCCAGCACATCACCACGGACCCGAAAACGACCACGGCTGATCTCAACATCATTGCGGCTATATTGATTATTGACTAATTCCCGCAAAGACGAGCGCAGATCCAACCGATCTCCCACCTGGAAACGCACGGCCGCCTTGAGATATTCCGAGGGAATGCCGAGGCCATAAATGCAACTAATCGATGCCACAACGATGACATCACGGCGCTCGAACAGGGAGCGGGTGGCGGAGTGGCGCAACATGTCGATCTCCTCGTTGATCGACGCGGTTTTAGCTATGTAGGTATCCGAGACAGGCACATAGGCCTCGGGCTGGTAGTAATCGTAGTAGGAGATAAAATATTCAACCGCATTATCGGGGAAAAACTCCCTCAATTCATTGCACAACTGCGCCGCCAGGGTCTTGTTGTGGGCCAGCACCAGGGTGGGCCGCCCCGTGCGGGCAATCACATTGGCGATTGAAAAGGTCTTGCCCGTGCCCGTGGCACCGAGAAGGGTTTGGTAACGCTCTCCCGCATCAAGGCCATGGACCATGGCCTCAATGGCGGTGGGCTGGTCCCCCTTGGGCTCATACGGGGCATGGAGGTGGAACGGATTCATGGCTCCATTCTCGCCAGCAGAAGCCGCCAACGGCGAGGGCGGTCTTCAGTCCACTACCCACCAATAAGTCCACTACCCACCAAAACGAAGCTGGAAGCCCCATGGGGCCTGGTCCTAGGCGGCGGCGCCCGTACTCAGGGCATGGCGCGCAGCAGGGGAACCTCCAGCACGAGCAGCTTGAGGGCGATGAAACTGATGATGCTGTACGCCAGGGCTCCCAGGAAGGCACTGCCCAGGCCGTAGCGCAACTTGAATCCCTGGATCAGCCAGGCGGTGGCCGCAAACAGGATCGCTGAAATCAGCCACTCGAACAGAAAGCCCACCGGCAGCAACCCACCCAGGGTGGTCGCAATCTTCAGGGGGGCCAGCAGCAACCGCAGCGGCCAGACCAAAAGAGTGCCCAACAAAGAGATCACCAGGGAGCAGACCAGGGCGATCGGGAAACTGACCATGTCCACCCCGAGCGGCATCCGGCTCACCAGGATCAGGATCAGAGCCCTGACGGGCCACTGCAGCATCCAGACCAAGGATTGGGACATGGCGAAGGCTCAAGCTGTTGTCAACCTAGAGAAAGCCAAGGGGGACTACAACGTCCCCCTTTACCTCCGGTAGGGATCAGCGCTGGGCTGACTTGGCAAGGCCGCTGACCAGAGGCATGGCCTGCCGCAGGCCCCGCACGGCCGCCACCATGGCCAGATCGTCCTGCAGGCGATTCACAGCGGATCCCACACCAACGCCACTGGCACCGGCCGCCAAGGCCATCGGCACGGTCACATCCGAGAGGCCTGAGGCACAGAGCACCGGCAGGTCGACGGCCCGGCTGATGGCATGGGCGGCGGCCAGGGTGGGGGCCGCCTTTTCAATCAAGCCCAAAACCCCGGCAGCCAAGGGGTGGGCACTGGTTCCGCCTTCGGTCTGGATCAGGTCGGCTCCAGCGGCGGCCAAGTCCACCGCCAGCTGGGCCTGCTGATCGAGGGGCAGCCCATGGGGCACTGTCACCGACAACACGACCTCGGGCAGCAGGGCGCGAGTAGCCTGAGTGATCTCCAGCACCTCCTCGGCGCCAAACACCCGGCCTGCGGCATAGAAGCTGTCGAAGTTGCCGATTTCGACCATGGCCGCCCCGGCAGCCACCGCCGCCGGGAATAGGGCGGGATCGACCGCCGACACACACAGGGGCAGACCGGGGGTTTGCATGGCTACCTGGCGCACCAGGTCGGCATCGCAGGCCAGGTCAAGCAGGTCAGCGCCCCCGGCGGCGGCGGCGGCGGCGATGCGGCCCACGGAGACCGCATCAAAGTTGGCCAATCCAGCGATCACCTTGAGCAGGCGTTGCTGGCGGAGCGCCTCCTGCAGGGTGATCGGCAGGCTGGAAAGACGCGACATGCTCAAATCCATGACTATTCAATTCTGATTCTCCCATCCAAGGCCATGACCGCCGCCGGCCCCACCGATCAGGCGCCTGCTTGGAGCGCCGATCACCTGCGGCTGCATCGTCACCTGCGCCGCCAGCCCAGCCTGTTGCCCACCGGGGTCCCCCTGCTGCTGAGTGTTTCCGGCGGGCAGGATTCGATGGCGATGACGGGGTTGCTGGCGGACCTGCGTCGCCTGCATGGCTGGTCCCTGACCCTTTGGCATGGGGACCACGGCTGGCGCCCCGAATCGGGCCGCCAGGCCAGGGAACTGGCCGCCTGGGCCGCCGGCGAGGGGCTGCCCCTGGTGCTCGAACGGGCCCAGCCGGCGCCCCCTTCCGAAGACCAGGCACGCCAATGGCGCTACCAACGCCTGGCCGAGCTGGCTGCGCTGCGGGGCATGGGCCATGTCGTGACTGGACACACCGCCACGGATCGGGCCGAAACAGTGCTGTGCAACCTGGCCCGGGGCAGTCACCGCCGCGGCCTGGCCAGCCTGAGACCCAGCCGCCCCCTTTATAACGACCCAGGCGGCAGCCCCAAACTGGTACGGCCCCTGCTGAACTTCTGCCGCGATGACACGGCCCGCATCTGCCATAGCCGGGGCCTGCCGGTCTGGCTGGATTCCAGCAACGACGATCGCCGCTACGGGCGCAACCGCCTCCGTGCCGAGGTGTTGCCCGTCCTCGAAGCCCTCTATCCCGGTGCCCAGCGGCGCATGAGCCTCCAGGCCGAACGGCTGGCCCAGGAAGACGAGCAGCACCAGCAACTGGTGGCCTTGGCTCTCGGGGCCTTAACTTTCGGGGACTTGGCTCTCGGGGACTTGGCTCTGGGAGCCCAGGAACAACGGGGCCCCGTGCCAGCGGCCCTCGATCGCCGCGGCCTGGGTCAGCTTGCAGCAGCCAACCAACGGGCCCTAATCCAGCATTGGCTAAGGCAACAAGGGCCTGGAGAGTTGGCCGCAACAGCGCTCGAGACGCTGCTGGCTGCGCTCCCCCCCGACCAGGGTCCAGGCCAAATGACCCTGGCTGCAGGATGGCGTTTGGGTTGGGATCGCTGCAAACTGCATCTCATCCCCCCAGCCAGCGCCTCTCCTTAACCGCTTATGGAATCCCCCAACTTTCCTCAGCGCTACGGGCAGATTGAGGAGGCCTACCGCCAGCAGGAATGGTCCATCGTCATGGATCAGGGCCAGACCCTGCTGGCCGACCTTGAGAAGCAACCCGAGGCGGGAGCGGGTTTGAAGCCCCGGCTCCAGCTGCTTATGGCCCATGCGCTTCTCTATGGGTTCAACGACACTTTGATGGCCGAGGACCTCTACACCAGGGTCGCAGGCGACAGCAGCGAAAGCGACCTGCAGCCCGTGGCCGAGGCAGGAATCCTCAACTGCCGTGCCAACCGCGCCCAGCGTCGCGAAAGCGAAGCCCGAGCCCAGGCCGAGGCAGCCCAACGCCGCAAAGCCGAACAGGAAGAGCTGCTCAGCGCCACAGCCAATCAAGATCAAAGCCAGCCAGCCAGCCCAGTGCCAGGGGCTGGGGCTGTGGCTGGGAGCCCAGGCCCTGTCATGCCCTGGCTAACCCAGACCGCCGCAGAATCCGCTTTGGTGAGCCAGGACTGGGCGGCCTTGGGCGAAACCTTGATTCCGGAGATCGTTGATGAACCAGAGCTGCTGGAACTCCACCAAAGCAAGAGTTCCTTAGCAGAGGAAGTTGACCTCATGGTGCGGGAACGCCTCGGTGTGGGATTGGCGGAACTTGGAGATCCGTACCGCCATTCAATCGAGTCGGTGGCCCTGGCCGAACAGGCCGAACAGGCCGAAGAATCAACCAGGGTCACCGCCCAAGCCGAAGACGAGGACGATGACCTGATGGCAGGACTGCTGAGGGTGGTGCTTTCCTGAAGCGGACTCAGCCCGCAACGGCGGCGGAGCGGCGGCGGCGGGCACGGCCTTCGGGTTCGGAGTCCACCGGCGCTGCCTGGGTGGCCACAGCCGCCTTGGCCTCGACGACGGCAGCGGCAGCAGGGGTTGCCACCGGCCGAGGCGTACTGCTGGCCGCTGGGGTAAGGCGCTGCACCCCAGCTGGGGCCTCCCGGCCCACCTCCCGTCGCCCCCCCCGGGGAGCCGGCCTGGTGTCGGCCTCTTGGTCAACCTGACCCTTATAGGCAGGGGTGCCGGCGGGAGCCGGCTGCACCAGGCAGAGGATCAGGGGATCCACCTGGAGTTCGCGGCGCAAGCGCCGCTGCAAGCCCAGTTCGACCTCCCGTTGCACCCCAACCCAATCGACATCGGGTGCGGTGCCACCGGTGTGGCGGGCTAGCTGGTTCCAGCGATTCTCCAGCACCCAACCAATCTCCCTTTCGGCCCAGACCGAGAGCTTGCGGGGATCGGCAGTGGTGACGACACCGCGCAGGTTCACCCGCGGCGGAGCCACCATCAGACCGTCGGTACTGATGGCGGCCAGCAGGGTGATCACGCCATCTTCGGCGAGCTGCTGGCGTTCCTTGAGAACCCGGGCATCGACGATGCCATTGCGGGATGCATCCAGCAATTCGATACCAGCCTTGACCGGATCCCCCTTGCGGATGCCATCAGGGGTGAGTTCGACAACGTCACCGTTGTCGATGATCAGACAATTGTCGGCCGGGATACCCATCGACTGGGCCGTGCGGGTATGGGCGACCAACATGCGATGTTCGCCATGCACCGGCACGAAGAAGCGGGGCCGGGTCAACGCCAGCATCAGCTTTTCATCTTCCTGGGATCCGTGGCCGGAGACATGGATGCCTTCGCCTTTGCCATAAACCACCTTGGCGCCAAGCATCATCAGGCTGTCGATGGTATTGACCACCGAAATGGTGTTCCCGGGAATCGGGCTGGCTGAAAAAATGATGGTGTCGCTGCTTTTGACCTGAACCTGGGGATGGTCCCCGCGGGAAATGCGACTCAGGGCCGCCAAAGGCTCGCCCTGGCTACCGGTCATCAGCAGCAGGGTTTCCCGGTCTGGTAGATCACGGATCTGCTTGATCGGCACGAACAGATCATCGGGACAGCGGATGTAGCCCAGTTCACGGGCCTTGGCAATCACATTGAGCATCGAGCGACCCAGCAGACCCACTTTGCGGCCGTGCTTGAGCGCCAACTCAAGAATCATCGAAACCCGATGCACGGAACTGGCAAAGGTGGTGATGATCACGCGCCCATCTGCGTTGCCAATGTGCCGATCCAGATTTGGGAAAACGGCCCGCTCAGGCGGCGTAAAACCAGGCAGCTCCGCGTTGGTGGAATCACTGAATAGGCAAAGAACACCCTGCTCTCCGTATTGGGCCATACGTTGGATGTCGAAATATTCGCCATCTACGGGGGTGTGGTCAAATTTAAAATCACCCGTGAAAACAACGACACCAACAGGGGTGGTAATTGCCAGGGAAAAACTATCTGCGATCGAATGGGTATTGCGGATGAATTCAACCTTGAAATGTTGACCAACCGAAACCACATCGCGGGGACTGACGGTCTGAAGCTTGGTACGATCCATAACTCCGGCTTCCTCCATCTTTCCCGTCAGCATTGACAGGGCCAAGCGAGGGCCATAGATTATCGGGATATTGAAGTTCTTGAGATGGTGGGGAATGCCACCGATATGGTCTTCATGGCCGTGGGTAACGATCATGCCGCGGATGCGCTTCTGATTTTCCCGCAGATAACTGGTATCTGGCAACACCACATTTACCCCATGCATGCCATCGCTTGGGAAAGCAAGGCCCGCATCAACAAGCATCAGGTCGTCGCCGTATTCAAAAACACAGGTGTTTTTGCCAATTTCATGCAAACCTCCTAGGGGAATTACCCGTAGAGCAGGGGATTTGGCGGCGGCCGGATGGCTATTTCCGTTGGAATTGGTCATGAATGATCTCTTTGCAAAATGTTTACTTGAACGTGGAGCAGGCCTTGGCGTCAAGTGGGACGCAGGGCGGCCAGGATGGAGCTGAGGCGTTCACGCACGGTGGTATCTGCGGGTAGGAGGGGTAAACGAGGGGCGCCTACGGGCCAGCCAGCCATTTCCAACGCTGCCTTGAGGGGGATGGGATTAGTTGTGCAAAAAAGGGCCCGAATCAGGGGCAGCAGCTGCTCATGGCGACGCAGGGCTTCGCTTCCATCCCCCGCCAGATAGGCCCGGATCAGGGCCTGAATCGAGTCACCCACTAGGTGACTGGCGACGCTGACTACCCCAACGGCACCCACGGCCAGCATGGGCAGGGTCAGGGCATCGTCGCCGCTGTAGATCGCCAGGCGATCGCCGCAGAGGGCCCGCAGCTGACTGACTTCTTCCGTGGTGCCGCTGGAGGCCTTGTAGCAAAGAACGTTGGGCCGATCCAAGAGCCGGGCCGTGGTTTCCGGCGCCAGGCTGCAGCCCGTACGGCCGGGAATGTTGTAAAGCATCAATGGCAATTCGGGGGCCGCCGCTGCCACCGCCCGGAAATGGGCTTCCAATCCCTCCTGGGGGGGCTTGTTGTAATAGGGCACGACCACCAGGGCCCCATCGGCCCCATGGGCTGCAGCGGCACAGGTGGCGGTCACCGCCTCCAGCGTGCAGTTACTGCCGGTGCCCGCCAGAACCGCAGCCCGTCCAGCCACGGCCGAGCGCACGGCCTGGAGCATGGCCAGCTGTTCTTCCCAACTGAGGGTTGGGGATTCACCGGTGGTGCCACAGACCACCAAGCCATCGGAGCCATGGCGAACCAGGTGGTCGGCAAGTCGCTCAGCGGTGGCCAGATCGAGGGCCCCTTCGGCATCAAAAGGGGTGACCATGGCCGTGATCACCCTGCCGAAGGGGGGAGATGCCGCCGCGGATGCCAGGGGAACGGAGTCGTTCATGGGGTGTCTCCTGGGGGAGGAGCCATCAGCCGCTCGGCGATCTGAATGGCATTGAGGGCGGCTCCCTTGCGGATCTGGTCGCCGCAAAGCCAAAGCTCGAGGGCATGGGAATCGCTGAGGTCCTGGCGAATCCGGCCGATGGCGACAGGATCGCGTCCCGTCACATCCGTGGGCATCGGAAAGCGGTTGGCGGCAAAATCCTCGATCAGCTCCACTCCCGGGGCCACCGCCAGCAGCTCCCGGGCCTCCTGCACGGGAAACGGCTCCTCAAACTCGATATTGACGGCCTCGGAATGGGCCCGTAGCACCGGCACCCGCACACAGGTCGCCGTGAGGCGCAAGTGCGGCAGGCCAAGAATCTTGCGGGTCTCATGCACCATTTTCAATTCTTCTTCGCAATAACCGTTGGCCTGTAAGGGCGAGTTATGCAGAAACAGGTTGAAGGCCAGGGAATGGGGCAGCACCTCACTGACGGGGATGCCGCCTTCCAACACGGTGCGGCTGAGATTTTGGAGTTCTTCCATGGCCCGGGCCCCGGCGCCACTGGCGGACTGATAAGTACTGACCACGACGCGACGCAAGGGGCGCCGGGCCGCCAGGGGCGCCAGAGCCAGGGTGAGCAGGATCGTGGTGCAGTTGGGGTTGGCGATGATGCCCTGATGTTGGAAAGCTGCTTCGCCGTTCACCTCAGGCACCACCAAGGGCACATCGGGGTCGAGGCGAAAGGCACTGGAGTTGTCGATGACCACCGTGCCCGCCGCTGCCGCCTGGGGAGCCCATTGGCGGGACACGGATCCGCCGGCGGAGGCCAGCAAGAGATCAAGACCGTCAAAGGCGTCGGTATCCACCGCCCGCACCTGCAGGGATTCCCCCTGCCAGGTGAGGGTCTGGCCAGCGGAACGGGGGGAGGCCAGGGGACGCAGTTCGCTGACGGGAAAACGACGTTCGGCCAGCAGGGCCAGCAATTCCACGCCCACGGCCCCGGTCGCACCCAGAATCCCGACCCTCAAGGGACGGTCAGGCAAAGCACGTTCTGCAGCGAGGGATGCGTTCAGGGAGGGGGAGGGGTAGGTCGGCACAGCGATGGCGTGAACCGGAAACAGCACTAAAAAAGTGAAAAAGCAAGAACCAACTAAAAGAAGGTTCAAAAGCGCCGAAACCGGCGGTGGACATGGACTGGAGAAGGGCGTTGGTAGAGAAAAGAGGTAGGGAAAGATTTAGAGGCTCTTGCCAACCCTGGAAACGACGTCCTCTGGACGAATAGGCGGTTTCAGGAATGGGCTGGAGAGCGGCGATCAGGATCCAGGGATCGCTTGATCTGAACCGAGGGAACCCGTGCGGGCCCCCGTGGACGGGTTGGGATATCGACACGCCGGTGCGTCGTTCCAACACTAGGTCGCCAGCCCCCCCCTACGCCACTTTCTAGGATTGGAAGTCGCCCCGATGATCGGCCCGTTTCATGAGTCCTGCCGCCAGCACCGCTTCCGCCACCCCAGGGGCCGAGCTGAAAGTCTCCACCTCGCCCCGCCCCGGCAGTCGACTGGCGGTACAGGTGGCGGTGCCGGCGGGCCGTAGCCAGGCCAGCTACGAGGATGCCGTCAACAAACTCAGCCGTAGCGTCAAATTGCCGGGCTTTCGCCAGGGCAAGGTGCCCAAGGCGGTGCTGCTGCAACAAATCGGTCCGGTGCGGCTGCGCGCCACCGCCCTCGAAG
>JBIIRU010000212.1:0-4997 GCA_044341355.1 Cyanobium sp.
TGTCGCCCAGTTGGCGCCATTGGGCCGAGCCGAGGGAGCGGTTCAGGTCCTCGCTGTTGAGATAAAGCTGACCCCGTACCCGAAAGGGCTCCCGCAGCAGGCTGCCCTGGCCCCGCAGGGCCGCCCCCGGCCGCAGACGAATGGCCTCGCCCCGCAGTTCGACCGATTCAAAGCGCAGATTCTGAAAAATCACCCGCCGGGCCCGCAATCGGGCCGCCTCCAGCTGACCTTTGAGCAACCGGGCGGCGGATCCCTCCAGCTGGATCTCGAGGCTGTCGATCTGTTGACATTGCTGCCGCAACCAGAGTTCCAGGGCCCGAGCCAGCAGGGCCAGAAGCGGCCCACCACCAGAACGCTCCCCCCCAACACTGGTCGCAGCCCAATCGGGCGGGAGGGAAGAACCCGAATTCATTGGTAGCAACGATCTAGCGTTTGGTGCATTCTCTAATCCATCCGCGCCCGGCGGCCTGCCAGAAAGGCTTCCGCCGCCGTGACCAGGGCCAAAAGCACCAGGCCACCCAGGCCGACCCAGCGGTCGGATTCCTGGGTGGCACCCCGGTTCTGGGCCAGCCAAGCTCCCAGGGCAAACCAAGAGGTGCTAAGCGCACTGGTGATCCAATAGGGCCGCCAGCGTCGTTGGTAGAGATAGCCCGCCCCCAGGCCCGGCAGCACGTTCAACAGGGCCGCCAGCCAGGGGGCTGCAAAGGCCAGGGCCAAGCGGCGATCTGCAGCGGTGGGCTGGTTCCAGTTGGCTGGAATCCTGGGGTCTGGCGCCAGGGGGGAGGGGGTAGCCACAGCAAAGTGCCAAGCAAGGGTTGGCTCACTCTGGCGTTGCCGCCACCACGTGGGCGTCCAGTAGGGCCCGATGCAGACGTTCCAGCCTCCTGGTATTCACCCCAAGATCGGAATCGCCCAACCTGGAGGCAGAGCGCACCTCTAGTTCGTGGCTGGCGGGGAGGGTGTGAATTTCCAGGTCATCGACAAAGCCAAACAAGCGGCTGGTGGCCGTGGCGTGCAGGTATCCCGCCCGGGTATCAACCACCTCCACCCCATCGAGGCCCAAAATTACGGGCACCAGTTGCTCAAGGCTGGTGCCCGCTTGGGTCAGGGGCCAGCGGGCGCTGGCGCAATGGGCTGGGGAATCACAGGGCGCTAGGTGGTTCTGCTGCAGCCCGAGGTTGGCGGCCACCGGGCCGGCCAGATGCAGCAGGGAGGCTTGGGCAGGCGCCCCGGCCAGCGTCTGGAATAGGAGCAACAACCCTGCCACAACAAGCGACTTGAGCCGCTGCAGCAGCCCGTGGATCCGAACGCCAAAGGGGGGCAAGGCAAGGCCTGCAAGGATTGATGCATCCTGGGTGATCAGGGCCCACCGCTGTGATCAGAGCCCCTGTTCGCCCAGGTTGTGCTTGCGCCAGGCGGCCGCCACCGTGGCGGGCTGGTCGAGATGGGGCAAATGGCCACAGGCCTCCAACTCCTCAATACGGTTACCCAACAGCGCCTGGGCAGCGCGTTTCTGGGGCGGCCTCAGGATCCGATCGTCTTTACCCCAGAGCACGGCCAGGGGCTGGGCCGGCAGGGGGGCGCCACAACCGGCAAAGCCGCCGGAGCGGGCAAAGCGGCGCAAGGCCTCGGCCCAACCTGGGGTTGTCAGGTGCACAGAAGCGATCTCCAGCTCAGCGGGGCCGACAGCGCTGTCGGGATCGGCGAAGGCACTGCGGCACAACCCCTGGCGCACCCCCGGCCGTGCCAGGAAGCGCACCCCCAAGGCGTCTAGCAGGGGCGGTACCGGCATCGGGCGCCCCGTCAACCCTGCCGGGGCCAATAGCAGTAAGCGGGCAATCGCTTCGGGGTGACGCCGGGCCAGTTCCACCGCGACCGAGCCACCCATGGAGGCCCCAATCACACCCACTTCTGGGCCGAGGCGAGGCAGCAAGGCCTCCAGGTGACGCAGCACCGCCTCCGGGCCGTAATCCGCACCCGCGGGACGGGGGCAAAAGCCAAAACCTTGCAGGTCTGGAATTACCAGGCGGTGATCGCTGGCCAGCAGGGCTGCCAGGCGCCGGAATTCCAGAAACGAGCTGTCAAAGCCATGCAGCAACAGCACGGTGGGTCCCTGGCCCAACACCGCCACCGGTGTCTGCAAGCCCGCTGCGCCAGAGGCCTCTCCTGGGCCCTGCCACCACTGCACCGAGCTGGCCAGCGCCCGGGCCTGGGGGTCGATCAGGGAGCGGGCGGCAGCCTCCACCAGCGCCTGAGAGGCCGCCACCAACGGATCGGTGGCGGCAGGATCAGCGCCTGGGGCAGGCAGCTTGGGCAAGCCGCTCAGGGCCAAAGGACCTCGGCGGTTGTGCTCACCAAGGCGGCCATCAGATCGGTGGGCTGGACCGGAAATGGCAGCAGATGCAGGTCGGATCCTTCCTGGCAGGCGTGGTCGCAGACCAGCTGCAGGTCCTGGAGGCAGGTCTGGGCCAATCCCAGTTCCGCCAAGTCCACGGGCAGTTGCAGGGCCCGGAAAAATGCCAGCAACTGGCGGCGGGCCTGGCCCGCCAAGGGGTGACCCGCCAGCATTTCTTCAAGGCGCAGTTGGGCCAGGACCCCAAAACCGACTTTCTCACCATGGAGATGGCCAGCGCTGGCCGGGAGTTGGGTCAGGCCGTTATGGATGGCATGGGCCGCCACCGTGCGGCAGCGGGCGCCACCGAGACCTCCCACCAAGCCGGCGGTCAGGGCACAGCCCTCGGCCACGCGCACCCAGGCTTCTGCGCGGGTGTCGACCATGGCGGCTTCGCCATCGAGCAATAACTGATCCCGCAGGGTTCGAGCCACCTGCAGGGCCTGCTGCACCAGCCCATCGTCACTGGAGCCACTGCTGACGGAGGCCTCGTACCACTTGGCCATGGCATCAGCAATGCCACTGGCCAGGGTTCGGGGCGGCGCGGTGCGCACCAGGTCGTGGTCAAAAACAAGCAGTTCGGGGCAGCGGGGAAGAACCACGTCTCGCCGGAATGCTCCCTGGGGGGAATAAAGGTTGGCCAGGGCAGTCCAACCGGCGCAGGTGGCTGCACTGGTGGGCACTGTCACGCATGGCAGGCCCAGGCGATGGGCCAATAATTTGCCCCCGTCCATCACCTTGCCACCACCGATCGCCACTACAGCATCAAACGGTTCCAGGGTGGGCTGGTTGGATATCAGTCGATCCAGGTCTTCGCCGCAACAGTCGAAGACGAGTTCCGCCTGGGTGGCTTTGACTCCATGGCCGGCCAGATCAGTGATGCACTGCTGGCGCAGGGCGGCCGTGGTGGTACTGCGTCCAAGCAGCAAGGGCCTGCGGCTCAGGGCCCGGATTTCATCAAGTGAATCGCGCCATGCTCCTGGTCCCCGTACCACTAGGCGGGGGGCCAGGATTTGGTGAGACACGCTTGAAGGGGAAGCTGGCCCAGTTGCAGAAGAACTCACCGTTGGGGGTTCAGGTGCCGGCACCGGCGAGTTCGGGCAGGGCCGCAGTAGCCAGTTCGCCCTGCTTGAGGATCACTACCTGCTTGGCCTCGTTGATGTCGACGAGGGCTGAATCGCCTTCGCCGATGCGACCGGAAAGGAATTCCTCCGCCAAGGAATCTTCGAGTAGACGCATCACGGCACGACGCAGGGGTCTGGCGCCATAACTGGGGTTGTAACCCTCTTCTACTAGCCGTTCCTTGAAGGCATCGGTAACTGAAAGGTTGATGCCTTTCTCGGCCATGCGACCAAAGACTTCACGCAACATGATTTCAGCAATCAGCTTGACCTCATCGCGGGTGAGCTGGCGGAAGACAATGATTTCGTCCAAGCGATTGAGGAACTCAGGGCGGAAATACTGCTTGAGTTCTTCATTGACCAAGGAACGAATGCGATTGTATTGGGTTTCTTCCTGGGCGCCACCAGAAAATTCGAAGCCCAAACCACCGCCGCCCTTCTCAATTACTTTCGAACCAATGTTCGAAGTCATGATGATGAGGGTGTTTTTAAAGTCAACCGTCCGGCCCTTCGAATCGGTGAGACGACCGTCTTCAAGCAACTGCAAAAGCAGATTGAAAACGTCGGGGTGGGCTTTCTCGATTTCATCGAAGAGCACCACGGTATAGGGGCGACGTCGCACCGCTTCAGTGAGTTGCCCGCCTTCATTGAAGCCGACATAACCCGGCGGGGAACCAATCAACTTGCTGACTGTATGGCGCTCCATAAATTCACTCATGTCGAGACGAATCATGGAATCTTCGCTGCCGAAGAAATAGGCTGCTAACGCCTTAGTCAACTCGGTTTTACCGACACCAGTGGGTCCGGAGAAGATAAAGCTGGCGATGGGTCGGTTGGGATTTTTCAAACCCACCCGTGCCCGACGAATCGCCCGAGAAACCGCCTTGACCGCTTCGTCTTGGCCGATCAGCCGCTGGTGGAGTGTCTCCTCCATGTTGAGCAACTTCACCGATTCGCTTTCGGTGAGCTTCTGGACAGGCACCCCGGTCCAGGAGGCGACGATATGGGCAATGTCCTCTTCCGTGACCACCGGGGTGCGCTCTTCTGGGGACAGGGCGGCTTGGATCTCGCTGAAGATTGGTTCGACACCGCCATCGGCTGGGGCAGCCTCTGACGTCAAAGGTTCATCATCCCGCCTGGCTTGAAGAATGCTACGAATCTGGTCGCGAAGTTCGACCTCTTTGTCGCGAAGTTCTCCAGCTTTGGTGTAGTTCTGGTCGCGAACCGCTTCTTCTTTCTGTTTTTGGACGTCACGCAACTGACGATCCACTTCTTTGGCGGCTGGCGGCAGTTTGGAATTCATCAACCGCACCCGGCTACCGGCTTCATCAATCAGATCGATGGCCTTATCAGGAAGAAAGCGATCACTGATGTAGCGATCACCCAAGGTGGCGGCGGCAATGAGGGCCTCATCGGAGATCTTAAGGCGATGGTGCTGTTCGTAACGCTCCCTCAGGCCACGCAGAATTTCGATCGTATCAACA
>JBIIRU010000213.1:0-4991 GCA_044341355.1 Cyanobium sp.
CACCGAGGTAGGCGGCGATCGAGGTGCCGGGCTTGCCGCGCTCCACATCGGCCACGGTGAAGCGGCTCACGCCCATCCGTTCGGCCACGTCCTCCAGCCGCCAGCGGCGCCGCAGCCGGGCGGTGCGAATGTTGCGCCCCAGCCGCTGCAGGGCCTGCTCCAGGGCCGCCGGGGGGTGCTGAACGATGGGACTGAGCTGGGCCAAGCAGGCAAACGCCAGGCGAGGAAGAGTGATGACAGCCTAAACGGCTCATGGGTTGCCTGATGGCATCATGGCTTGCCACGGCAGGTGATGGCCGGGGCCATGTCCGGGGCTCTGTCCGGGGGCGCTGGCGTTCGCACCTGGCCTCACCGTTCAGAGCGGCCCGATCGGCCAGGCTGGGGCGGTGTTCCGTGGCTCCCTGCCGCCTCCAGATCGCCGGCCCCTATGCCCTCGTGGGCCGGACCACCAACCACACCAGGAACCATTTAGAATAATGTACGCATTGGGTAAAATCAAAGTAAAAGCTTCACAGTTCCCATCAGCTCCCCCCTGATCGGTTCAGCTGGCCAACACCTCTCCAAATCACCGCCATGTCTTCCTTAAGGGAGAGCGATTTAGTCAAGCCTGTCCGGCTGGACCCTGTGATGGAGGCGCGATTGAGCCGGCTTGCCGAGGATACAGGCCGAACAAAATCGTTTTACCGGCGGGAACTGATAGAGCAAGGCATGGACGACCTAGAGGATGCCTACCTTGGTGCCGTAGCACTGGAGGCCCACCACCGTTCCGGTGAAGCGACCATTCCATTGGATCAGGTGATGAGAAATCTTGGCTTGGCGCATTGAGTTTACCCCCGCCGCCCAGCGGGAGTTCGCGTAGCTGGATATACAGAACGCCACCCGGATTGTTAAGTACCTAAAGGACACGGTTTCTAGTTGCAGTGACCCTCGCCAGAGGGGCAAGGGACTTACCGAAAATTTTGCGGGCTTGAGGCGCTACCGGGTGGGTGACTATCGCGTGATCTGCGAAATTAAAGATGACCACTTAGTGGTCTTGGTGATACGGATCAATCACCGCAGCACGGTCTACAAAAAATAAGGCGTTTGGCCGTAATCTATTGGTACTACAAGGGATACGGTCGTGGAACTGATCGCCTTCTGCCGGTTTTCGACGGCTCGCCAAGGTGAGAGTGGCCTAGGTCTTGAAGCCCAACGCTCGAAGCTCCAGCAACTGGCGGCCGACCGTTGGGCCGTGGTGGTGGCCGAGTTTGTGGAAGTCGAATCGGGCCGCAAGGCTGAGCGCCCCAAGTTGGTCGCAGCGATGGCCGAAGACCGCAAGCGTGGCGCCGTGGTGGGGGTGGCGAAGCTCGATCGCCTGGCCCGTAATGCTGAGCTGGTTCTGCGCCTGGCCCGCGAAGCTGACCGCAACGGCTTCGGGGGGCTGCTGTTCGCCAATCTGCCTGATGTAGACGCCACCACGGCCGCCGGCCGCATGGTCCTAACCGTTATAGCCTCGGTCGCTGAATACGAAGGTTGTCGCATCGCCGAACGCACCCGTGAAGCCCTGGCCGCAGCTAAGGCCCGTGGCGTCAAATTTGGCGGCAGTCGCCCTGGCACCCTGCAGGAGAACGCCAAGGCGAAGGCCGCCGCCGCCGGCCGCTCCGAAGCGCTTCGCTCGATCTTGGCCGCGATGGTCGCCCAAGGGGCCAGCTTGCGAGTGATGGCCGGGGCCCTGGCTGCTTCAGGCACGCGTACCGCCGCTGGCCAACCCTTGAGCCCTAAGCAAGTCCGTCGGCATCCGGAGCGGCTGAGCCTGGCTGCCTGATGTTCAGGCAATCACTGGTAACAAGTCTTTATGGAGCTTGGGTTACTACCTGGAGGGTTGATCTAATCCGTGAAGATAAGTGGGATCCCCGGGCATAGGTCCGCCAGGACGGGGGGGCGTTGGAGGACTATGCTTCGGCAGACCACAACCCGTTGCCGTAACGATAATACACGCGCCGATAATCAACAGCGGGATGACTCCCCCACTGACAGACTCAAGCTCATTCATGGTCAACTCTTGTGCATCTGCGCAAGAATTTGCGAATGCCTGTTGTGGTGCCATGGTGCAAGGCCCAATATATTCATGTTTAATCTAGTCAGCCCCTGAGCCCCACGCAAGTAGGTCACCATCTGGATTGGCTGGATCTGGCGGCGAGCCCTGGGGTGCCACCGGCGCCCCGATGTTGACCCGCGCCGGCCTGCGGGCGGAGCGTATGGCCTAAATGGCACCCGCACCGCTGGCGGCCAACCCTTGAGCCCTACGCAAGTTCGCTGGCATCTGGAGCGGCTATGGCTGGCCTGCTGATCTGATGGCCGTGGGGGCTGCATCGGCACCCCTGCGGATACCTGAAGGGAATAGATTGGAATAACTATTAACTCCTGCCGGCGTACAGCAAATAGCCTATGAAAACCCCAGGCACAGCTCCATTACTGATCGCCGATTGCCTCCGCCCTGGGCAGGATATGATCCCCTTGTCGTTAAATCTGGCCGCCGAAGTCGTCGCCGAGCTTCAGACCGTGACCGATCAGATGGGCACAAGCCGAACCTCCCTGGGCCGGCATTTTCTTCTGCAGGGGCTGGAGCAGATTACTCAAGGCCCACACCACTTGAGCGACGGCTATGGCCTGGGCCCAGAACTGATCAGCAGAACCGCTATCGAAATTCCACCATGTTCACCCTCTGATCAGGGCATTCGGGCCAAAGGTTTTACACCACGCAAAGGGACACTGCCCCCTGCCCACAGGCCGGCTGCGCCCTGTGCTGGTGTGGCGCCATCATCTGACGGATGAAGACTGCGGTTCTCATCAATGCCCCATGGAGTCTGCCGGGGATGAAGCCGGTTGTGATTCACACAGTCGTTTGTCATCGCCAAGGCTACGGTGGGGATTGAGCCTGCTGAGCGACCCCACAGCGACCATGGAGCAACTGACCTCCGAGGGCCAGCGCGTCGCCGCTGAACTCTCGCAGCAATTTGGATTTTCGCAGGAGGCCGTGATTGAGATGATGAGGGCCATGCTGCATGGCCGCAGCGCCATGGCGCAGTTCAACCATCCCGAGTTTGCCGGTTCTGGGCAGTGGATGCGCGGCGGCATGTTGATGCTGGGCGACATGTTCAACCATGCCCTCAAGGCACGCGTCGACGGGCTTTGCCATGCGATCGCCGCCCAACTCGCGAACCAGCCCGATCTGTTCCCCGGCGGCAGCTTTCAATCCCAAAACCAGAGCGGCGGCGGCCAGCAATTGCAAACGGGCGGCAGGGGGCAACAGATGCAGGTTGGCTGTAGCGGGCAGCAGATGCAGGTGAGCGGCGGCGGTGGGATGGCGCTGGGCTTCACTCCCCTGTCGCCGCTGGCTTCGCCGGCGGATGGCAGCCACGGCTTGTTCGCGCCGGATCCCCGCGATCTCTGGTGGCCCAAGGAGTTGGGAACACCGAGCTCCATCGGCGCCCAAAACGATGTGCGCTATGCGTTTTTCCCCTCGATCGGGCGGCTGGCGATCGAAACCAATGGTCAGGTGAGTATCTATGACACCGGCAAGCATCACATCGCTGGGTTATCCCAGCCACAGGGTCCTGGAGGCACTGTGGTGTTCACCACCCCCGCGGGCAGCGTCAGCCTCGCGGGTCTGTCGAGCGTGGCTGGCGGCACGTTTCAGCAGGTCCAAAGCACGGCAGGAAGCAGCCAACAACAGCAGCAGCTGAACACCGGCATGGAGGCAATGGGAGGGATGACACCAATCGGTGGGATGACGCCAATGGGAGGGATGGCCCCGATGGGAGGGATGGCGCCAATGAGCTTCGCGCCGATGGCGCCGGTCGAAACTTGGTGGCCAGCAGAGCTTGGCTCCCCGTCGTCCTGCGGCAGTCAAAACAACTTGCGCTATGCCGTCTTCCCCGTCGCCCGGTGCCTGGCGGTGGAGGTCAACGGCGGGGTGAGCGTGCACGACATCGGCGATTTGCAGATCTTGGGATGTTCCCTGGCCAGCGATGACGCCGAGGTGTTGTTTAGCACCAACAGCGGCACAATCAAGCTAACCAGCCTGCCACTGGTGCAGCCTGCTTCACCCGCCGCCAGCCAAGCTTGCGCGTCTGCCGGTTCGCCAGCCCCCGCAGCTGCCCCAGCCCCCGTGCAGGCAGCCGCAGAACACCAGTATCCCCAGGCGGCTGTGCTCGAGGCTCTTGCCAAGCTCGGAGAACTCAAGGCGATGGGTATCCTCACCGAAGCTGAATTCACCGCCAAGAAAACGGAGCTGTTGAGTCGCCTGTAAGCGATTCAGCAACCGAACGGTTTGTGTGAGGGTCTGACTCTTTCTCCCCTGCCCCAGACGCGCTCAACCCCCGGCCGCTGAGCCGCTTGCTTTTTGTTGCCCCTGCAGCCGCCGTTCCAACAAGATCAGCCCCACCACCGTGGTGAAGCTCACCATTAGTACCAGGGCTGAAAACTGCACGGCATTGATCACCCCAGCCGCCAGGGCGGTGCTGGCGAACACCAAACCGGGCAGACCGCGGGGCATCAACCCGTAGATCACCAGCCAGCGGTCGATGCCGTTGCGCCGATCTTTGGCGTTAATGCCAAGGCCGCAGAGCAGCTTGGAGACCACCGCCAGCAGCAGCAGGAAAAGCGCCAGGACCCAGGCCTGGCTTTGCAGCAGGCTGCCCGCCTGGATGCGCATCCCGACACTGATGAAATAAAGGGGCAGGAATACCTCCGAGAGCAGCGTCAGCAGTCCCTCCAACCGTTGCGGTTCAGGGTTGAGGCGATTGAACAGCACGCCGCCCCACAGCGCCCCCAGCAGGGAAGTGAGGCCGCTGGCCTCCCCAACCCAGGCGGATCCGATCAGCAGGATCAGCACCGTCAGGGGGCTGCTGGGGGCGGCGCCGCCGCGTTGGCGCCACTGGTCCGCCAGCACGACACTCGCCGCGGCAGCCCCCAGACCCAGGACCATCCCGGGCCAGCCCGGGCCACTG
>JBIIRU010000214.1:0-4983 GCA_044341355.1 Cyanobium sp.
GCCCTTGTGATTCCAATAGGTGCCCGTAAAGGCCCGTTCGGTGCCGCCTTGGCGGGCGACGCGGTATTGCTCGGGGGTAAGGCGCTCGCGCCACTGGGCATCATCCAGGCTTGCCTGGCGCTCGTTGTGAGGGAGGTCTGCGCAGCTCAGGGGTTCGGCCATCGAACGTCCGCAAGGTTTTCAAGATCGCAGGGTCAGGTTAGGGGCCCTTGGCATCCAGGGGTACGCCAGGGAAAAGCCAACTTGGCTGGCGCGGATGTCGCCAGCGATGGCGCCCTGAACGGCCATTGTGAGCAGTGGAACCCCGCGTTTCCCCCGTGCCACCGCCCCTCGGCCGCCGTCAGCTGCTCACCCTCTCGGGCCTTGCCCTGGGGGCCGGGTTATGGCAAGTCTGCCGGCCGGCCCCATCCCAGGCGGGCCCATCCTGGGCGGCCACCGGCCTGGGGGCCCCGCCCCGCGGCGGCACCCGTCTGGTGCTGATCAGCGATCTCAACGGCTCCTACGGCTCCACCACCTACATCGCCGAGGTGCACCGGGGCGTGGCCCTGATCCCGCCGCTGCGGCCCGACCTGGTGATCTGCGCCGGCGACATGGTGGCGGGCCAGAAGGCGGGGCTGGGCCGCCAACGGCTGGCGGCCATGTGGGCGGGCTTCGATCGCAGCGTGCTCGGGCCGCTGCGGAACGCCGGCCTGCCGTTCGCGCCGGCCATGGGCAACCACGACGCTTCCGGCGCCAGCGCCGCCGGCCGCTTTCTTTTCGACGACGACCGCGCCGAGGCGGCCCGCTTCTGGCTCCCTCGCCGCGACACCCTCGGGCTCAACTACATCGACAGCAGTGGCTTCCCCTTCCACTACGCCATCCGCCAGCAGGACGTCTTCGTGCTGGTGTGGGACGCCTCTACCGCCACGGTGCCGGCCGAGCAGCTGCGCTGGGCCGAGAGGGTTTTGGCGGGCCCCGTCGCCCGCTCCGCCAGCCAGCGCCTGGTGGTGGGTCACCTGCCGCTGCGGGCCGTGAGCCAGGGCCGCGACCGCCCCGGCGAGGTGCTGGCGCGGCCGGGGGACCTGCAGCAGCTGCTGGAACGCCATCGGGTGGAGGCCTATGTGAGCGGCCATCAGCACGCCTTCTTCCCCGCCCGCCTGGGTCAGCTGGATCTGTTCCACCTCGGGGCCATGGGCAGCGGCCCCCGCCGGCTGCTGGGAGGCACCACCCAGCCCACCCAGACCCTCACCATGCTGGATCTGGTCGGCAGCCCATCCCGCCTGGTGGACACCAGCTTCGATCTCAAGACAATGCAACGCCTCGACCCCAATCGGCTGCCCCGCTCACTCCGCGATGCCGCCGGCCGGGTGCTGCCCAGGCGACCGGAAGCCTGAGACAGCAGGGCCGGCGCCCTGGTGTTGCCGCATAGAGATATCGGTAAAATTGGCTGCTATCGCTAAATTGGCTTCAGCAGGTTCTGGCGCCGATGCACATTGCCGTCACGGGAGCATCCGGCAAGACCGGCTCAAGGGTTGTGGAGGAGGCTTTGGCCCGGGGCTGGGCGGTCAAAGCAATTTTAAGGCCTAATTCCGAGCCGCCCGAGCGGTTGGCGGGGGCGGATCTGGTGCGGCTGGAGCTCTCGGATGGGCCTGCCTTGAGCCAAGCCCTGATGGGCTGCGATGCCTTGGTGATCGCCACGGGGGCCAGGCCCTCCCCCGATCTCTTCGGCCCCCTCAAGGTGGACGCCCTGGCGATTCGCTCCCAGATAGAGGCTTGCCGCACCGCTGGGGTGCCAAGGGTGCTGCTGGTGAGCTCGTTGTGCAGCGGGCGTTTTTGGCATCCGCTCAATCTGTTTTGGCTGGTCCTCACCTGGAAAGGGGTGGGCGAACGCTCGCTGGCGGCAAGTGGTCTGCAGTGGACGGTGGTGCGACCCGGCGGCTTGAAGGAGAGCGAAGCGGACCTCGAGGCCGAGGGCATTCGCTACAGCGGCGCGGACCAACAGGAAAGTGGCAGCATCCCGCGCCGCCTGGTGGCCCGAGTTTGCCTAGAGGCCTTGGAAACCCCCGCCGCCAGCGGCCGCATCATTGAAATCACCAGTGCTCCCGGCCTACCCCAACAGGATCTGGACCGTTGGTTGGCGACTGCAGCCTGAAGCGCCCTCCAAATCCGGCGCTGGCCTGGTCCAGCAGTTCCAGCGCCTCCGCCTCGGTGGCGGCGCGCATCAAGCGCTGACGCAGCTGGGCGGCACCGCCAAAACCCTGGCAGGTCCAGCCCATGTGTTTGCGGGCGATCAGCAAGCCTTGATCGCCCCGTTGGGCCACCAGGGCGCGGAGGTGCTCGCGGGCCAAGGCGAGGCGCTCGGCGGGCCCTGGCGGGGGCGGCAAGGCCTGGCCCCGCAGGGCCAGATCGATGCGGCCCACCAGCCAGGGGGCCCCCATGGTGGCCCGGCCCACCATCACCCCATCGGCCCCGGTCTGGGCCAGGCAGGCCAGGGCCTCCTCCGGGCCGGTGATGTCCCCATTGGCGATCACGGGAATCGAGAGGGCGGCCTTGACCCGGGCGATCGCCTGCCAGTCGGCCCGCCCCTGGAAGCCTTGCTCGCGGGTGCGGCCGTGCAGGGTGAGCAGTTGGGCGCCGGCCTCTTGCAGGCCCAGGCAGAAGGCCACGGGGTCTGCATCGGCGCCGCACCAGCCCAGGCGGGTCTTGACCGTGACCGGCAGCCGCACCGCCGCCGCCACCGCCGCCACGATGGCCACCGCCAGCTGTGGCTGCCGCAACAGACCGCTGCCACCACCCTTGCGGGCGATCTTGCGCACCGGGCAGCCCATGTTGATGTCGATCCAGAAAGCCCCGGCCGCCTCGGCCCGCCGAGCCGCCTCGGCCATCGCCCCGGGCCGGTGGTCAAACAGCTGCACCGCCACAGGGCCGGGCTCATCGGCCAGCGAGTCCACCTTGCCGCGGCCATGGCCCAGCTCCAGACTGGTGGCATTGACCATCTCGGTGAATAGCAGCGCCTCAGGAGCCCAGCGCCGCACCAGGGAGCGAAAGATGGAGTCACTCACCCCCGCCAGGGGCGATTGCAGCACCCGGCAGCCCAACCGCCGCGGTGTGCCGTGGCCCGGCAAGACCAAATCCTCCATCCCTGCCCCAACCCCTGGCCTGAAGCCGATCGTATGGGCATCCCGGCGGAGTCATGCTCTAAGCCTGTTGCTGGGTATGTCCCCATGGCTGTAGTACCGATACCGCTGAGCCGGGAGCTACTGGAGGCCGTTTTGGCCGATCAAATCAGCGATCGCTTTGTCTGCGAATTGGTGTGGGCCCGCTTGGGTTATCAACCCCCTGCCGATCCCCCCATTGCCGATCCCCCCCCGGGAGCGGCCAGCCCAGGCGCCGATCCGGCCCCCTGGAGCGCCGGACCGGCCACCCCGTCTGACTGGGCCGCGGCTTTCCCCACCGCTCCTGAATTGATCGCCAGCCGCGCCGCCAGCGTGCGCCTTACCCGTTCAATTGCCGCCGAGTCCAAGCAATTGCTCAAACAGCAATTGGGCTTTTGCGGCTATCGCATCGGCGAACTGTATCCCCGTCGCACCCGCCGTGCCACCGCTGTCAATTGGCTGCTGGCAGATCTGGCCCGCCGCGGCGAGTCCCTGCCCGCAAGCGGCCCCCTGCCGCCCTTGCTGCCGCCGCCGGATGACCCGGTGCAGGGGCACCCGGGGGATTTGCTGGTGGGTTGAGGGGCTCAAATCAACAGCATCAAGAAGCTGGCTTACCCAGGCGCGAATGGTTGGGCTGGATGGGCGTGGGCGTGGGCGTGGCTTGGGAATGGCAGACAGTTGGCGTGGCTTAGGAATCAGCGTGGCTTGGCAATGGCCGTCAATTGGGGTGGCTTAGGAGTTGCCTCTCACGCCAGCCTCTTGGCCGAAGCGATTCAGGGCGCTACAGGTAGCGTCTTGGTAGCTGCTGGCAGGGATGCGGTGCAAAAGCCAGCTTGCCCATGCCAACCCCGAGCACGGGCGAAAACAGCCAAGCGTTAGGGTCAGGAGTCGGACTCGATGCAGAAATAAATCATTTGGCGCTTCCTGTCGTCGCCATCCTTGGGCGCCCCAACGTGGGCAAGTCCACCCTGGTCAACCGGCTGTGTGGCAGCCGGGAAGCGATCGTGCATGACCAACCCGGTGTCACCCGCGACCGCACTTATCAAGAAGGTTTCTGGGGGGATCGCACCTTCCGCGTCGTCGACACCGGCGGCCTCGTCTTTGACGACGACAGCGAATTTCTGCCGGAAATCCGCGAGCAGGCGGCCCTAGCCCTGGCCGAAGCCGTCGTGGCAATTTTTGTGGTGGACGGCCAGCAGGGCCTCACCGCCGCCGATTCCGCCATCGGTGAGTGGCTGCGGCACCAGACCGTGCCCGTGCTCGTGGCGGTGAACAAATGCGAGTCGCCGGAACGGGGCTTGGCGATGGCGGCCGAATTCTGGAGCCTGGGGCTGGGCGAACCCCACCCGATCTCCGCCATCCATGGTGCCGGCACCGGCGAGGTGCTCGATCAAGCCCTCACCTTCTTGCCCGTCGTTGGTGAAAACGAAAGCGAAGAACCGATCCAGCTAGCGATCATCGGCCGCCCCAACGTTGGTAAATCCAGCCTGCTGAATGCCATCTGCGGCGAGAACCGGGCCATCGTCAGTCCCATCCGCGGCACCACCCGCGACACCATCGACACCACCCTCGAACGGGAGGGTCGCACCTGGAAGCTGTTGGACACCGCCGGCATCCGCCGCCGCCGCAGCGTCGACTACGGCCCCGAATACTTCGGCATCACCCGCAGTTTCAAGGCGATCGAGCGGGCCGATGTCTGCATGTTGGTGATCGATGCCCTTGATGGCGTCACCGAGCAAGATCAACGGCTGGCCGGCCGCATCGAAGAAGAGGGCCGCGCCTGCGTGATCGTCGTCAATAAGTGGGACGCCATCGAGAAGGACAGCCACACCATGTCGGCGATGGAAAA
>JBIIRU010000383.1:0-4962 GCA_044341355.1 Cyanobium sp.
GATCCCCAAATTCAGGTCGTACGCGCGCCCTATCCACAGCGGTCAAATAATAGGCACCAAGTACCATATCTTGGGAAGGTGTAATTATCGGTTCGCCTGTAGCTGGGGACAGAATGTTGTTGCTAGCCAGCATCAACATGCGCGCCTCGGTCTGGGCCTCAATCGCCAAGGGCACGTGGACGGCCATCTGGTCACCATCAAAGTCAGCATTGAAGGCTGGGCAGACCAGTGGATGCAGCTGAATCGCACGGCCATCGACAAGCTTGGGCTCAAATGCCTGGATACCAAGACGGTGCAGGGTGGGGGCACGGTTAAGAAGAATCGGATGACCTTCGATTACCTCTTGGAGCACTTGCATAACCTCATCATCGGCACGCTGAATCAACTTCTTGGCAGCCTTGATATTATTGACTATATTTTGACGGATGAGACGATGAATCACGAAGGGTTGGAACAGTTCGATCGCCATTTCCTTGGGCAGACCGCACTGATGCATTTTGAGCTTGGGACCAACAACAATTACGGAACGGCCTGAATAATCGACCCGTTTACCAAGAAGGTTTTGGCGGAAACGTCCCTGCTTGCCCTCGATTATATCGCTTAGTGACTTGAGAGCGCGATTATTAGCCCCGACCACAGTTCGTCCACGTCTGCCATTATCAATCAGGGCGTCAACAGCCTCTTGCAACATGCGCTTTTCGTTGCGCACAATGATTTCGGGGGCGAGAATTTCCTGGAGCCGGGCCAAGCGATTATTACGGTTAATCACCCTGCGGTAGAGGTCATTCAAATCACTTGTTGCAAAGCGTCCGCCGTCGAGTTGCACCATGGGACGCAAATCCGGGGGAATCACTGGGATAACATCCAGCACCATCCAATCGGGACGGGCATTGGTGGCGATGAAATTGTCGATAACCCGAAGCCGCTTGATCAGTTTGGCCCGTTTTTGTCCTTTACTTGCACTGATCTCCTCGCGAAGCTGCTCGGCGATCTCATTGAGTTGAAGATCCTCAAGCAGTTGCTTCAAGGCTTCAGCCCCGATCCCGACAATAGGTTCATTCTCGATTTCGGAATCTTCGGCAAAAATCTGATCTTCTATCTCCAACCACTCATCCTCTGTCAAAAGCTGCTTATAGGTAAGATCTTTGTGATCACCTGGATCTAGTACAACATAGCAATTAAAGTAAACTATTTGCTCCACATCCCTGAGCGGCATATCCAAAAGAATTGCCACATAGCTTGGGATACCCTTGAGATACCAGACATGGGATACCGGAGCCGCCAGCTTGATAAACCCCATGCGGTGACGACGGACCCGGCTTTCGGTAACCTCTACGCCGCAGCGCTCACAGACAATGCCACGGTGACGAACCCGTTTATACTTACCGCAATGGCATTCCCAGTCCTTGGAAGGGCCAAAAATCTTCTCACAGAAAAGCCCATCCATCTCGGGCTTGAGGGTGCGGTAATTAATCGTTTCTGGTTTGGTCACCTCACCAACCACCTGACCATTTGGTAGTGTGCGTTGCCCCCACTGCATGATCCGCTCGGGAGAAGCGAGCGTGATCTTGACGTAGTCGAAGTGGTTTTCGGTGCGAAGGTTGCTGTTGGACATCGGGGTGTGGGGAGCGCTCGCTAACTCAAGGAATAAAGGCAGACAGGGAAACGGAACGAACAGTCATTCGGACCAGTTGGCGATCAGAAGATCAGTCGTCGTCATAATCCGCGACCCCCAGGGACTCATAGGTGGGACGGCTAGGGGTACTGCGACGGGGGTTGACATCCTGCATGAGATCTACTTCTTCACCACTATCGGTATAGACGGCAATATCTAGACCAAGGGATTGGAGCTCGCGCATCAAAACCTTGAAGGATTCTGGAGTCCCCGGACGCGGTATGGGTTTGCCCTTGACAATGGCATTGAGAGCTTCGTTCCTGCCCTGCATGTCATCGGACTTGACCGTTAACAACTCCTGCAAGGTGTAGGCAGCGCCATAGGCCTCCAGAGCCCAGACTTCCATTTCTCCCAATCGCTGGCCGCCCTGCTGGGCCTTACCGCCCAAGGGCTGCTGGGTGACTAGGGAATAAGGACCAGTTGAGCGGGCGTGGATCTTATCGTCAACAAGGTGGACCAGTTTCAGGATGTGAGCATAACCAACAGTCACCGGTTGATCGAATGCTTCACCAGTACGACCATCAATGAGCTGAATCTTCCCAGGGTTCTCAGGGTCATAGACCCATTCCTTACCGGGCTGCTTTGCCGCCTCTTCGAGGTACGCCTGGACGGTCTGTTTGGACTTCTCAGCCCCATGCATTTCATCGAAAGGCACAACCTTTACCCGGCAACCGAGGTGGGAGGAAGCCCAGCCCATCAAACACTCGAAAACCTGACCCACGTTCATCCGCGATGGCACGCCTAGAGGGTTGAGCACAATGTCAATAGGAGTACCATCTGGCAGATAGGGCATGTCTTGCCGCGGAAGGATACGACTAATAATTCCCTTGTTACCGTGACGGCCAGCCATCTTATCCCCCACCTGGATTTTTCGCCTTTGTGCTACATAAACCCTGACGACCATGTTGGCACCAGGAGGTAGTTCATCGCCCTGCTCGCGGGTATAGATACGAACATCTACGACACGACCACGCTCCGTACTAGGAACCCGAAGGGAATTATCGCGAACATCTCGGGCTTTTTCACCGAAGATGGCCCGTAACAATTTCTCTTCGGGAGGCTGGTCAGATTCACCCTTGGGTGTAACTTTGCCGACCAAAATATCACCTGACTCAACATAAGCACCAATACGGATAATGCCCATTTCATCCAAATTACCAAGACTCTCCTCAGCAACGTTAGGAATTTCACGGGTAATTTCCTCGGGGCCAAGCTTAGTTTGACGGGCTTCTATCTCGTACTTCTCAATATGGACAGAAGTATAAAGATCGTCCTGAACAAGACGTTCACTCACGAGAATAGCGTCTTCGTAATTATACCCTTCCCAGGGCATATAGGCAATTAATACGTTCTGACCTAAGGCGATCTCACCGCCTTCACAGGCAGAACCATTTGCCAACACTTGGCCAGCTATCACCTGATCGCCAAGCTTGACGATCGGACGCTGGTTAAGGCAAGTGTCCTGATTGGAGCGTTGATACTTTTGCAGATGATGCACATGTTCGTAGCCTTCCTCATCGCGGATCACGATGGCGGTGGCATCAACGAAGGTAACAGTACCGTTGACCCGGGTAATTGGCACCATGCCTGAGTCACGAGCAACCTGGGTTTCCAGTCCAGTACCCACCAGGGGCCTTTCAGGACGGAGCAGGGGCACGGCTTGACGCTGCATGTTTGAGCCCATCAGGGCCCGGTTGGCGTCGTCATGCTCCAAAAAGGGAATCAGCGACGTTGCCACGGAGATCACCTGCACCGGTGAAAGCTGCACGTAATCGACCTGCTGGGGGGGCACCTTTTCGAAATCCTGGCGGTAGCGCACCGGCACCAGATCAACCGTGATGTGCCCATCGGAGTTCGTGGCTACGTCACCAGGGGCGATGCGGCATTCGTCTTCCAGGTCAGCCGAGAGATAAATTGGGGCCCCCTGCTTGATGACGACCCCGTTTTCCACCTTCCAGAACGGGGTTTCAATGAAGCCATATTCGTTAACCCGGGCGTGGGTCGCCAAGGAGCCAATCAGGCCAGCATTAGGACCTTCCGGAGTCTCGATGGGGCAAATCCGTCCGTAATGGGAAGGATGGATATCGCGAACGGCAAATCCCGCCCGTTCCCTGGTCAGCCCCCCAGGACCGAGGGCACTGATTCGACGTTTGTGAGTGAGTTCTGCCAGAGGATTGGTCTGATCCATGAACTGGCTCAGTTGGCTGGAGCCGAAGAACTCCTTGATCGCCGCCACCAACGGTTTGGGATTGACCAACTGAGCTGGAGTGAGCGAATCGGTTTCACCTACAGTCATGCGCTCTTTTATGATCCTTTCGAGGCGATTCAGTCCGACACGAACTTGATTCTGAAGCAATTCGCCAACAGAGCGCACCCGACGGTTACCAAGATGGTCAATATCGTCAAGCGAAGCTCCACCAACATCGAGCTCAAGATTTATTAAGTAGTCGATGGTAGAGAGCACATCCTCAGGGGTGAGGGTACGCACAGCGTCAGGAATTGTAAGGCGAAGTTTTTTGTTAATTTTGTAGCGACCGACGCGACCGAGGTCATACCTCTTAGGATCAAAGAATCGGCTATGAAGCAACTGCTGACCACCACTCACTGAGGGGGGTTCGCCTGGGCGCAGTTTTTTGTAAAGCTCTAGCAGGGCCTGGTCTTCCGAACTGATGCCCTCGTCATTCGCTGCCTCAATCGACTTTTGGTAATACTCAGGATGGCGAAGCTTATCTAGAACATCATTATCTGAAAGGCCGATCGCCCTCATCAAGACGTGGGCATTGATCTTACGAGTCTTGTCAACGCGTACGTGAAGCAAATCATTCTTATCGGTCTCAAACTTCAGCCAGGCCCCCCGGTTAGGGATGAGGCTGGCATTGAATGTTTTTCGCCCATTCTTGTCCTGCTCATCCTTAAAATATACTCCAGGACTGCGAACAATCTGATTCACAATGACCCTTTCGGCACCATTGATGATGAAAGTTCCGCGCTCTGTCATCAGAGGCAGTTCACCAATAAAGACTTCTTGCTCCTTGATTTCACCCGTTTCCTTATTGACAAGCCGGCAAGTTACATACATCTGAGAGGCGAATGTGGCGTCGCGACGCTTAGCCTCCTCCACATCATGACGGGGCCGCTTGAGGCGATATTCGTTGCCTATAAAATGCAATTCAAGCTTGCCGGTGTAGTCGGTGATCGGCGAAAAGCTGTCAAGTTCCTCGATCAGGCCCTTTTCCAGGAACCATTTGAAGCTCGCCCGCTGTACCTCCACGAGATCGGGAAGGTAA
>JBIIRU010000215.1:0-4956 GCA_044341355.1 Cyanobium sp.
ACGGCTGACCTCCCTGGTGGCCAACTGGCTGCGCGTTGGCTACTGCCAGGGCAATTTCAACAGCGACAACTGCGCCGCAGGTGGCTTCACCCTCGATTACGGCCCCTTCGGGTTCTGCGAACTGTTTGATCCCCGATTCCAGCCCTGGACCGGCGGCGGCGAGCATTTCTGCTTCTTCAACCAACCGCTGGCGGCTGAAGCTAACTACCAGATGTTCTGGGCCGCCATCCGACTGCTGCTTTCAGATGAGCCGGAAGCATTGGCGCGGCTCGATCAGATCCACGAAGGCTTTGCAGATGCGATGCAGCAAGAGATCGAGGCGATGTGGGCCAGCAAGCTCGGCCTGATCAGCTATGACGCCACGCTGGTGAATGAGTTGCTGGAGCTGCTGGTTCTATCCAAGGCTGACTATACGATATTCTTCCGCAGTTTATCTCATATTCCAGAGCAACTTACAAGCTTGAAAGAGAGCTTCTACGTGCCCAGCTCAGAGCAGCTCGATGCGCAATGGACTCAGTGGCTGCAACGCTGGCGCGAGCGCATCACGGCCCGCGACGACACCCAAGGGACATCTGCAGCGATGAAACGCATCAACCCCAAATACACCTGGCGCGAGTGGCTGATCGCACCGGCTTATGAAAAGGCTGCCCAGGGTGATTATGGCTTGATCAAGGAGCTGCAGGCGGTCTTCAGCCATCCCTACGCTGAGCAATCAGCAGCAGTGGCGGCGAAGTACGACCAACTGAAACCCCGGCAATTCTTTAATGCTGGTGGCGTGTCCCACTACAGCTGTTCGTCTTGAGTCCCAACGTTGCCATCCCGATCTGATGCCCCTCAGCACCGACCTCACCGACGCCCTGATCGCCCTGATCCCCGAGGATGGCAGCCGGATCAGCAATGCTGAGATCAAGGCTGCGCTGGAGCAGGGGGTGGGAGAGGCTCTTAGCGACGCGCTGGTGGAGGAAGCCAAAAACCTGGTGGTGGCGATGGGTGCGGCAGAGAAGGCGCGAGGGCCCGGTGGTGGCCTGAAGGCCCCGGGCATCGAGCCACCGCCACGGGCGGCCAGTCCGGGGCGATCTCGCCGCAACGGCAACGGGACCACTGCCCAGGGGCGCCAGGCGTCTGTAGCTGCAGCACCCGCCAGCCCTCCCCCCGAGCCCGGTGATCCCAGCCGCGGTTTTCAAGGCTGGGTGGCGCCCCCCGAGCGCGACCTGGGCAAGGCGGCGATGGAGAAGAGCCTTTGGGAGGCGGCCGATCAGTTCCGCGCCAACTCCGGTCTCAAGGCCCAGGAGTACTCCGGCCCAATCCTCGGCCTGATCTTCCTGCGCTTTGCCGATGCCCGCTTCACCCCCCACTGGCAGAAGCTCAAGGCCGCCGGCGGCAGCGAACGGCGCGGCAGCCGTGAGGAGGATCCCAATGCCTATCAGAGCGAGGGCCTGCTTTACCTGCCCCCCGGCGCCCGCTACCAGGAGCTGCTGGAGCTGCCCGAGGGCGCCGACATCGGCGAGAGGCTGAATGCGGCCATGGGCCTGGTCGAGGCGGCCAACAGCAAGCTCGCCGGGGTGTTGCCGCGCAGCTACAACCTGTTCACGCCCCAATTGCTGGCGGAGCTGCTGAAGCGCATCTCCGAAATCCCCACCAGCCTGGAGTTCGATGCCTTCGGGCGTATTTATGATTACTTCCTCGGACAGTTTGCCCGCAGCGAGGGGCAGGATCCGCACGATTCGGTGGGAGCTTTTGACTTTGTGATGGCCAATCCGCCGTTCAATGTGAACGCGGTGGACATGGCAAAGCTCAGCGCCGCCACTGGCCCCGGCCGGCGCTTCCCGTTCGGTACGCCGAGCGTGGACAACGCCAACTACCTGTGGATTCAGCTCTTTTACTCTTCGCTGAACGAGAAGGGCAGGGCCGGCTTCGTCATGGCCAACTCCGCCTCCGATGCGCGGGGATCGGAGCAGGCGATTCGCCAGAAGTTGATTGAGGCGAAGGCGGTGGATGTGATGGTGGCGGTGGGGCCAAACATGTTCTATACGGTGACGCTGCCCTGCACCTTGTGGTTCTTCGATCGCGGCAAAGTGGGCACGGCCCGGGCAGACAAAGTGCTGTTCCTGGATGCCCGTCACCTGTATCGCCAGATCGACCGGGCCCATCGCGACTGGAGCGACGCCCAAATCGGCTTCCTGGCCAACATCGTGCGCCTCTACCGCGGCGAAGCGGTGGACGTGACCCTCGGCGGCGAGGAGGCCCAGCGCTGGATTGAGGCTTATTTCGGTTCGAACTCTGACGGCCCACCTGTTTATCGCGACATCGCCGGCCTGTGCAAGGCGGCCACACTCGATGCGATCGAAGCCCAGGGCTGGAGCCTCAACCCCGGCCGTTATGTGGGCGTGGCGGCGGGGGAAGATCTCAGCGATGAGGACTTCAAGGAGCAGCTGGAGAAGCTGCAGGAAGAGCTGGAGGGGCTGAATGCCCAGGCCAGAGAGCTGGAGGCCACGATTGCCCTGAATGTGGCGGGGATACTGGAAGCATGACCGCCGCCACCCTCGCCGACGCGGCTCTAAGCAGTTGAGACGCACCAACTCGCACTGCGGCGGTAGCATCATCGATGCCACAAGGAGGAGGACATGCTGAATCCAGCGATCGAATCCGCCATCATCGAGCAGCTATTGCTGTTGGATGACGACCGCAAGGCTGAAGTGCTCAACTTCATCCTCTCTCTGTCTGCACAATCCAAAGTCAGAACTTCTCCGGCAAAGATAGTCAACGAACTAGACCCGATGCGCTATAGCGGCACGGTGTCCTGGCCAGTAGACGGCATGGCCTACCAGGAGAGGCTGCGGGGAGAGTGGGAGTGAACGCCATATTCGACACGAATGTTGTGATTTACCTGCAGAAAGGCCTGCTCGCACGGCCCTTGCCACGAGGGGAGTACCTACTTTCGGTGATTAGCGAATTAGAACTTCGCTCTTTTCATGGGCTGGACGCAGAAAGTCAGTCATGGCTCAACGCTTTTTTGTCGGATATCTCCATCGTCGAACTGGATGAGCAGATCAAGGAAAGAACGGTTCGATTACGTCGTGCCCATCGTCTGCGCCTGCCCGACGCCATCATCGCCGCCAGCGCCCTGGCCCACCACGCCACCCTGCTGACCAACGATCAGCGTTTGCTGGCGATCCCAGGGCTACAAAGCGAGTCGCTGGAGCTGAGGCATGAATGAGTGGCAGGTCTTGATGGCGGTGGAGACACGTTATGAGGAGGGGCCATTGCCGTTGCCGGCCAGTCGGATGGTGATCATGGCGGAAATTGAGCAATTGCAAGATGATGCTGTTCGTGGGATTGGGGATGATTGAGATGGGCTCTTGGAGGGTTTGGTGTCAGGAGGAACTGGAGGGGCTGAATGCTCAGGCCAGGGAGTTGGAGGCTGCGATTAGTCTAAATGTTGCGGGAATCCTCAACGCATGAACAGCGAATCTATCGAGGCACTTCCAGCCACATTTGAAGGCCACGCCCAGCAGACGGAGAGCGGCATCGAGTTTTGGCAGGGCCGCGATCTTCAGCCGCTGCTGGGCTATACGCAGTGGCGGAATTTTGTGAGCATTATCGGCAAAGCAAAAACGGCTTGTGAACTTTCAGTCAGGCAGGTTAAAGACCATTTTGCTGACGTCAGCAAAATGGTCGATCTTGGCTCTGGTAGCCAGCGTGAAGTCGAAGATATCATGCTGATGCCCGGAGACTTGCTTGTGAGGACTGGGACCAGAGGTGTATTGGCATGACGGCACAGCCTGAGGGGCAATTTCTCATTTATCAAACTGAGGATGAGGAGCTGAAGATCGAGGTTCGCCTGGAGGCCGAGACCGTCTGGCTGAGCCAGCAGCACATGGCCACCCTGTTTCAGACCAGCAAGCAGAACGTGAGCCTGCATTTGCGCAATATCTTCAACGAGGGCGAATTAGAAGAAGATGCAGTTGTCAAGGATTCCTTGACAACTGCAGCGGATGGCAAAAATTATCGTACCAAGCTATACAGCCTCGACGCCATCATCTGCGTCGGCTATCGGGTCAAGAGCACCATCGCAACACGCTTTCGCATCTGGGCCACCCAGAAACTGCGCGAGTACATCGTCAAGGGATTTGTCCTTGACGATGAGCGCTTAAAATATCCCGATCAGCCCTTCGATTACTTCGATGAGCTGCTCAGACGGATTCAGGACATTCGCACGTCCGAGCGTCGCTTTTATCAAAAGATCACCGACATCTACGCCACCAGCATCGATTACGACCCAACCCAACCGGAGAGTATAGAGTTTTTCAAAACGGTGCAGAACAAAATGCATTGGGCCGTAACCGGCCAAACAGCAGCCGAGATCATCCAGTCGCGTGCTGACAGTAAGCAGCCCAATATGGGGTTGTCAACTTGGCGCGGCGCCAAAGTCCGCAAGCAAGATGTGACCATCGCCAAGAACTACCTCAGCGAGGAAGAGCTGGCCTCCTTGAACAATCTTGTTGAGCAGTATCTGATCTTTGCCGAGGGCCAGGCCATGCGCCGCACTCCCATGCACATGAAGGATTGGATTACAAAACTCCACGGCTTTCTAACGCTGAACGATCGTGCCGTCCTGACCCATGCTGGCAAGGTGTCTCATGATCTTGCCAAGGAGCTCGCCGAAACTGAGTATGAGAAGTTTCATGTTGCTAGAATCAAGCAAGCTGATCTGACCGGCAATGATTTTGATCAGGCTATCAAGCTGCTCCCACAAGCCAAGCCGAGAAGTAGAGGAGGCGAGTCATGAGATTGGATAGTCTTGATGTTTGGGCCAGGGAGCTGGAGGCCACGATTGCCGCGAACGTGGCGGGAGGTCTAGGGTCATAACGATGACAGGATGGAAGGAATGTCTACTGGGGGATGTGATCACCCTCAAACGTGGTTACGACCTCCCACACAGTGCAAGGTTGCCAG
>JBIIRU010000018.1:0-17012 GCA_044341355.1 Cyanobium sp.
CCATGGCCGCCAACACGAAGATCATGCCCCCCACCAGAGTCAGGCAGATCAGGGACAGTGCGGCGTAGAGACGTTGGCGGTGTTGCAGTTGACCCTCACGGTTCGCAACTGGCACTCCGCAATCACTGCAGATCAGCAGGTTGCCCCCGCGTCCCACCTTGGTGACCATGCGACAGCCGCAACGGCGACAGGCCAAGAGACGCTTCCCCAAAGCAACACTTTGACAGCGTCAGGCCGAGGAATGGGTCGCAGCCGCTGCGGTTTTCCCATCTGCCGGTGGAAATCTCGGGCTGGGCCTATCTCTGCTCAAGCCCATCATTAGTCTTGGTTGGCAGCCCCAGTCGGTGATTCGGTGGCCCCGACGATACCCTCCACCCTGCGGTCGTTCCAACCTGGAGGCGAGGCATCGGATCGGCTATTCGTCTTGGGTGCCGGCCGCAGCGGTACCAGTCTAGTGGCGGGTCTCTTTCGTCGCAGTGGGCTGTACATGGGAGATGCGCCCTACAAACCACGACAGGCCAACCCCCATGGCTTCTTTGAGGATCGGGAGGTGAATTCCGTCAATGAGGCCCTGTTGGCCCGCTGCCTACCCCAGCGAGTCGCATCAGGTTCCTGGGGCCATGGTCATGACGTGCCTGGGGAGGGTCAACGCTGGTTGGCGCGCCTGCCAGCGGAGATCACCCCCCTGGCCACAGCCGACCTGACCAGTCGCATCAGAGCCGTTTTGGCCAAGGGGGCGACTTGCTTGAAAGATCCCCGCTTTTGTTACACATTGCCGGCCTGGTGGGCGGCATTGGAGCCTGGAGCACGGGTGCACCATCTCTGTGTTTTTCGTCATCCCAGTGTAGTGGCTACAAGTGTTTTGCGCGAATGCCGCAGCGCTCCTTATCTGGCCGATCTGGCGATTAGTCCCGAGTTAATTTTAGCTAATTGGTGTTTGTTATATCGCCATGTCTTGCAAAAATATACCCACAGCGGCGCATGGCTTTTTGTTGCTTATGACAATCTTTTTCAAGCCTCGACCCTTGATCGTATCGAGGAGTTCAGCGGCCATGAATTAGATCGGACATTGGTCGATCCTGACCTCAACCGCAGCCGCGCCGAACAAGCAACCAGCGCCGAAGCGAAGGCGATTTACCAGCAATTACTCGAACGTAGCCAGGCTTCAAGCTGGATGCTCAAGGAACCATGCGCCTGATATTAACTTTGTTATGTCGTAATGAGATAGATATTATTGAAAGCATGATTCGCTTTCACCTCGCCCATGGGGTTGATTTCATTGTGGCAACTGATAACGGCTCAAGCGATGGCACAAGAGACTGCCTACAACACTATGTTCAGTCTGGCAAATTAATATTAATAGATCAACCTGAATCGATCCACGATCAGGCTGTCTGGGTGACTGCAATGGCCCGAATAGCAACTGAACAACTGGGGGCTGACTGGTTGATTCATAGTGATGCCGATGAGTTTTGGTGGCCGCTTGATGGCGATTTAAAAACCACTCTGCAAGCCGTGCCTCCAGGAGTACAAGCCCTAACGGTGGGGCGTACAAATTTCCTGCCCCCCCCCGGGAATTCCGGCCTGAAGGGTTGGGAGTCGGGATGCTTCCATCAGCGTCAGCTCCTGAGGGAGCGACGCTCTCTCAACAGCATGGGCCAGCCATTACCAGGCAAAATTTGTCATCGGGCCTTGGCCGGCATCAGCATCAGTGACGGTAATCATGGGGCTGCTCTGGCCGGTCAGGCCTTGAGCGCTCCAAAGACGATGGCGATCGAAATCCTGCATTTTCCTATACGTAGCCTGGAGCAGTTCAGTGCCAAAATCAACCATGGGGCCCAGGCTCTGGCCAACAATCCCCGTTTGCATCCCCAAGTGGGCGCCACCTGGCGGCAGGTCTATCACGAGCATCTGTTGGGAGGCAGCATTGGCGCTTACTACGACAGCCTTTGTCTTTCACCCCAAGAACGAGAGCGGTTGATCCAAGCAGGCAGGTTACTTAACGATCCGCGTTTGCATGATTGGTTTGAGAGCCACTCGCCGTCTTTATGATGCCTACGTTAGAGGCCACGCCAGGCCAGCCATGGCCGCTTGTGGCTGTGATTACTCCCTATTTCGAAGAGTCACTGGATCTGCTGTGGCAGTGCCATCGCTCGGTTCTGGCCCAAGACTTTCCGTGCCTGCACGTGTTGGTGGCAGACGGCCAGCCCCAGGCTGCTGTCGATGACTGGCAGGTTCACCATGTTGTGCTGCCGCAAGCCCATGGCGATATAGGCTCAACGCCAAGGCTGATCGGTAGTTTTCACGCCATTGGCCTTGGGGTGGAGGCAGTGGCTTTTCTAGATGCCGATAATTGGTTACATCCTTGCCATATCAGTACTCTGATGCGGGCGCGGGATAGAAGTGGAGCAGCCTTTTTATCTTCCGGCCGGATGCTGTGCCGCTTGGATGGCAGTGTGATGGGGCCCTGTCCGCTGATTGACCCTGAGCGGTTTATCGATACCAATTGCATGCTTTTTGCCAAGGGAGCCTTTCATCTTTTGCATCATTGGGCCCTGATGCCCGATTATGGCCATCTCATCGGCGACCGAATCATGTTGCATCATGTGCGGAAATCTGGAATTTTATGTCAGCATGTGGATGAAGCCTCGGTCTATTATCGCTGCGGTAAACCAGGTCTTTACCGACAGATGGGCGAAGAACCCCCGGCGGGAATCCCAGCAAGACCTGATTATGAGGCTTCATTTCAACGTTGGCTAGCTGACGGCAATCCACCTCTCTAGGAATAGATTAAGGCCGCAAAAGAATTTAATTATAAACCAGCCTTATTGTTGCCTTGGTTTGACATGGATTTTTGAAGCAATGATCGTGCAAGCCCCGCCACCCCCCCTGTTGCCATGTCCACTCACGGCCGGTTGGGAGCTGGTGGCCGTAGTGCGCCTGCCGAGGCTTGATGGGGCTGGAAAACCCTCCGGGGGCTTCTCCGCTGCCAGCTACCGCGCCGACCGGGATCAGCTCTGGCTGCTGAGTGACGCCCCCAAGGGTCAGTTGGTCGGCTGGAGCGGCCTGGGCAAGCTCGGCAAGTCATCGCTGCGTGCCTTGGGGGTGGTGAGTCTGCGCAGTGGCAAGGCCGCCACTCTGCCGCAGAGCATCGATGGGGAGGGTCTGGTTTTGATGGGTGAGCGGGCCTGGGTGGCGAGCGAGGGCCGTGGCAGCCCCAAACGTCCTAACCAGTTGCTCGGCTTCGATCGTCGCAGCGGCGAGCTGCAACTGGCTGTGCCCATGCCTGCCGAGTGGCAACCTGCTCCAGGTCAGGGACTAGCTGCCAATAGGGGTCCCGAATCACTCACCCTGCTGCAGCGGCAGGGCAAGCCTGCGCTGCTGCTGATGGCGGCCGAAACCGCCCTGCGTCAGGATCCTGCTGGTCAAGTGCGGGTGCTGGGGTGGCCCCTCGGCGCCGGCATGGCCTCTGTGGCCGGCAACCCCAAACCACTGCAGCCGCTGCGACTTCCCCGGGGTGATGGCTGGGGGCTCACTGACCTCCTGGCCCTGCCCGAGGCCCACCTTGGGGCACCCCTGCTTGGGCTGCAAAGAAGATTCCAGGCGCCGGATCAATGGAGCAATCGCCTTGTTCTATACCCTTTGCCTAAGCCGATCACTCCGGCTGGGAATGCCGCTCCTCTGGCGCCCCTGATGTCATGGGACCTCAAGGCCATCGGCCTGCCGCCAGACAATTGGGAAGCAATCACTACTGGCCCTCCGCTTGAGGATGGACGCCCCACCCTGCTGCTCGCCTCTGATGATAATTTTAGCCCTTTTCAGGCCAACCACCTGGCCCGGCTCGCCCCCCGACGCAGTGCCACTTGCAGGCCATGGGGCGGCACTCAATCACTCAGGCCAATGCGATAAGAATCTTTCTCAAGTTGCTTGCGCAAGTCCATGATTCGGTGTTTGGTTCGGTCGTACTGAGCTACCCAAAGGATGGGAACCAAAACCAAGGAGAACCCCAACGAGGGCACTGCCAACAGGAAGCTCAGAACAGTGCACAGATTGGGCGACAAATATGCCGGCGCAGGAACGGCACCATTGAGTCCCAGTGCAAGGGCGCGATCAACAATAACTTGTTCTTCTGCAGGGAGAAATCGCATCACTGCCAAGAAATATATAAAACAATCTTGCACCTGCAGGTTAAAGAAGAATTAGCTTCGAGCGACCTGCATCACCCTGCGTGGTGTCCTAGCGCACCACCAGCCAGAGCGACTCAGCCAATCCGCTGGCGATGGCCGCAATGAGCGCACGGTTCATCGCTAAACGCCACGCCGACCCCATGGGCCAGCGGAACTGTGGCAGGTGCGGTATCGGGACCGTCGATTAACCCTCCATGGTTGGATTGTAGCTGCGCTGCACCCGATCACGGACGCGAGAGCAACGCTCGAACCTCGTTGATTGGGCAGCCGCTTCTTTACTTCACCTTCGCTGAAAAACACTTAGCCTTGGCTACGTTCAACAAACTGCTGGTAGCTGGGGGGTAAGTACAGCACCTGGCGGCAGTTGTGGGGCCGAAATGGTGGCGAGAAGCGGCGGGCCTGGAGGCTTTCCTCCCAATTCCGACGAACCAGCATCGCTATTCGCGAATGCGAATATAATCAAGCTATGGGCCGCCCACCCTCTGACCCCCAGCTCGTCCTACGCTTAGCTTTGGGGCTCTCAGCGCCGAATTGGGTATCACGGCCTCGGAGGCCCATGCGTCCCGCCTTTGATTTGATGGAGTCCCGGCTTTGCCTGTAGTTGCCCCGGCCACGGATCGTGCATCGCAAGATTGCCGGCTTTTGGACGAGCTAAAAACATTGCTTGATGCCTTCGATCGCATCGAGATTGAGGAGCAGGCCACGCTCGCAGCAATCGCTCCGCGCTTCCTGACCAGTGCCATCAATCTGCTGCATTTCATCGCCTTCCACCGCAACAACCACCCCGGGCTGCAGCTGGCGATGCGGGAAGCCGGCCTGTGTTCCCTGGGGGGATGTGATGGCCATCTGCATGCCAGCCTCTCCACCGTGATCGGGGTACTCCAGAGGCTCGCAGGCCTGCCAGCGGAACCGCCAAGTCCGTCGGCGGCACCATCCAGTCTTGGAGCCCAGGCCTTTATGCAGGCCCATGGCGAGCAACTTCTCGGCAGGCAGCTTGGGGAGGAAGCTGGAACGAGGCCAGCGGCTATCATGCTCACCCTACCTGCCCTCGCCACTGAGCAGGCGGATCTAATCGCTGAACTGGTCGAGGCGGGCATGGACATCGCCAGGATCAACTGCGGCCACGACGGACCCGAAGTTTGGAAAGAGCTGGTGGCGCACGTGCGATCCGCCGCCGCAGCTGCCGGAAGGGACGTTCGCATCGCGATGGATTTGGCCGGACCCAAGATCCGCATCGGCGCCCTGCCTGCCCAACCCGGTGTGGTGGATGCCAGGCCCCAGCGCAACCGTTATGGAAAGTTGCTGCAGAGCGCCAGGATCATGGCTGTGCCAATCGAAGAGGCTGATGCTCAGTCCGCTCGCCAACCGGAAGTTGTTCAACCAGATCTGCTGCCGATCCGCAACGAGGGCTGGCAGTTACTGACGATCGGCGATCGTCTGCGAGCCAGGGACTCTTCAGGCCGCTGGCGGGAGCTCACCGTGGTGGATCGCCCTCAAGGGGGTCTGCTGCTTAGCTGCAATCAACGCTGCCATTTCACCTCTGGACTGGAGTTCCTTCAGGAAGGAGGCCCTGGAAAGATTGTTGTCGGCGCCCTTCCAGACCATGCCGATATTGTGAGCTATTCTTTCGTTTCACGTGCGGCCGATATCGAAGCCCTGCAGCAGGAACTCGAGAGCCAGGGCAGGGAGGATCTGGCCCTTATACTGAAAATTGAAACACGAAGAGCTTTTCTCAATCTTCCCGGGCTGCTATTGACTGCGATGCGCTATCCCAGGCCCCTGGGTGTGATGATCGCGCGCGGAGACCTGGCGATCGAATGCGGCTGGGAGGAACTGGGGGAGATTCAGGAGGAAATCCTGAGGATCTGCGCGGCGGCCCACGTTCCCTGCATCTGGGCCACCCAGGTCCTCGATGAAATGGCGCGGCACGGCATGCCGACCCGAGCGGAAATCACCGATGCGGCCATGGCGGCGAGGGCCGAAGCCGTGATGCTCAACAAGGGACCCAACATCACCGCCACGGTGCGCACCCTTGGTGCCATCGTGGCGAGATTCCATACCCGCCAGCCGGAGAGCCCTCGGCATCGGGAAGAGCTTCTTTCCTGCCTGGCCTTCCGCACCAATGGCCCTGCTTCCGAGCGGCAGGAAACTTGATCGGAGCTGGGTGTTCCTTGATGTCAGCGAAATTCAGAGGTGCGTCTGCCAAGGCTTGATGGGACCTGGAAAACCCTCAGGGGGCTTCCGCAGCAGCCACCTACCGCGCCGAATCACCTCCTGGCCCTCCGCTTGAGGATGGGCGCCCCACCCTGCTGCTCGCCTCTGAGGAACAACTTCAGCCGTTTGCAGGCCAACCACCTGACCCGACTCGCTCTCCGTCGCAGTGAAGGGGAAAGGGCAACTCAGAACTAGCGGAATTGAGGCTGCTTATTGGCATCAAAACTCCGCCGCAGCGCTTCGCCGATGCTGAGGCCCACCGGCAGATCACCAGAGAATGAGCTTCCGGTGATTCGTTTATACAGTTTCGATTCAACCAGTTGATAAGTGCTGGCCGGCAGGGGAACATCTCCTGCCTTGCCGGCGAGTCGCAAGCCATTACGAACAGTAAATGTTGTGAACTTTTGCAGGTCAGGCCTGCTAGCGAGGGCCTTGTCATTGATGTAGATAAATAGTGGCCGAGAAAGGGGCTGATAGCGACCTGACTGCACACTGGCAGCCGATGGAATCACGGTGCCTGATGACGTAACAATCCCAAGAGCCCTCAACTTGTCTTGATTGGCCTTGTAATAGCTGAGGCCAAAATAGCCAATAGCGTTAGGATTTTGAGCCACACACCTGACAATAACATTATCATCTTCGCTGGAGGCATAATCTCGCCGCGAATTTTCAGCGTTGCCACTGATGGCTTTGTTGAAATAATCATAGGTGCCCGAGTCCTTGCCGGGACCGCAAAGCTTGATAGGACGGTCAGGCCAGTCAAGGTTCACTTCGTTCCAGCGGTCGATCTTTCCCTCAGCCTGCGGCCCCCAGAGCCTGGCCAATTCCTTGGTACTGATTTGCTTGGCCCAGGTATTGGCGGGATTCACCACGATTGTGAGGGCATCGAAAGCAATCGGTAGCTCGATGAAATTGATTCGATTGCTGGAGCAGGCTTTGAGCTCCTTGCTGTTGATCGGCCGCGAGGCATTAACTATCTCCAGCTGGCCGTTACATAACCGCCTGAATCCATCGCTGGTCCCTGTCTCTTTGAGATCAATTTTTGTGCTGTTTCCTGCCTCACGGAAAGCTCTGATCGCCTCCTCCATGATCGGGGACACCGTGCTGGAGCCGCCGATTCTGATGCTGGCCGCATTGCTACCAGCACGTTGGGCAAGAGAATCAGCGTGGGCTAGGGGCGAAGTGGCCAGGACGGCGGTGAACACCGCCGCGATCTGAATAGATAGGAACGGGAGCTTAGGCAGACAGGATAATGCCATGACAATAGGCTCAAGGACAGGAAGGAAAGGGAAGGAAAAGAAATTCAACCGATCAAAGTTAATTGATGGATTCTGGGCCGTTCGTTAGTTATGTCATGGTTCTTGACCACATCACCAATGATCAAAGGACCTAGCGCCATAATCAGCGACCACCCACTTGCGTTTTAATCTTCTGCAGACGCTGCTCTAGGTCATGCAGCATCTCCAGACTAAACATGGGCAATTCCTGCAGGGCAAACAAGAATTCGGCGCGGTTCATCTCCAGCAACTCAGTGTCGCAAAGGGCCACGGCAGTGCCGAAGCGGCGATGCTCTGGATCCACCAGCGCTCCAATACCAAAGGAGCTACCTGGTCCAATTGTCTCCACGCCATCCTCACCCCAATTGAGCTGCACTTTTCCTGATACAACGCTGTAGAGCTTGCTTCCAAGCTCTCCCTTTCGAAAAATGATGTCGCCCTGTTTAACGGAGCTAAGGTCACGTTTACCGGCCAACGCCCTGATGGTGTTCATCTCAAGGTTGTCGTTGATGTTCATATTCAAAATGGCAGTGGCCCTGAAGGGAAGGGAGCATTACAAGCTGTGCGGCAGGGAGGCTAGTTGAAATTGTATTTACATTGTTGTGGATGGCCTGATTGCGAGATGATAAGCCCGGCGGGCCATGATGCCAACGCCGATGCGCTTGCCGGCCGGCCATCTCATTACAGGCATGGTCACGCCACCTCAGGCTGCCAGTCCGGCTGGCGGCGCCGGTTTGCCGTCCAACCGTTGCAGCTGCGAGTGAGGTGCTCGCCATGGGCGATCAGGGCTTGATGCAGATGGCAGGTGAGCAGCGGAATGCCGTTGGCCCCAGGGTGGTGGCTGAAGAAATGGCAGGTCATGCAGACCTGATGGCTGCGGCTGGTGTGGAGCAGCTTCTGATCGAGCCACGGCCAGTCCCCAATCGCCTCAAGGCGAGAGGGCTGCAGCCGGCAGAGGTTGAGTGGCACCACGACGACCTTTGCGGGCGGCCACACCTAGCAGGGGCTAGGCGATTTTGTCGTCTCTGCCCGATGCACGATGCGGTTCCAACGATGCTGTTGCCTCTATGCAGGGAGTCAGCACCGAGATGGCGAGCAGGTGGAGTTTCCCTTAACCCAGACACAGCAGATTGATGCAAGCCTCCGGACCAAGGCCATGAGCAGCACCTTCACCGACACCCCAGACCTGTCACGCCCCGCCAGCTCTGGGGATCTGCAGCGGACCGGCCTCGCTGCCAACGATCTATTCGAGGGCATCACCGAGCACCTCTTCTTTAGCCTCGGTCGCCGGGTGGACAACGCCAGCCACCACGATTTCTACGTGGCGCTCAGTTATGCCGTGAGGGATCGGCTGATGAGCCGCCAGCTAGCCTCCCAGGATGCGCTCTGGGCGCAGCATCGGCCTCGGGCCGTGGCTTACCTCTCGGCGGAGTTCCTGATCGGCCCCCAGCTGGGCAACAACCTGTTGATGCTCGGCATCGAGGCGGAGGCTGCCGCAGCCCTGCAGCGCTTCGGCATCAATGACATCGAGCAGATCCTGGACCTTGAGGAGGAGCCGGGACTTGGCAACGGCGGCCTCGGCCGCCTGGCCGCTTGCTTCCTCGAATCCCTTGCCACTCTTGAGATCCCGGCCATCGGCTACGGCATCCGCTACGAATTCGGCATCTTCGACCAGGCGATCCGGGACGGCTGGCAGGTGGAGATCACCGACAAGTGGCTCAAGGGCGGTTGGCCCTGGGAGCTGGTGCAGCCGTCGATGAGCTGCCGGGTTGGCTTCGGGGGCCACACGGAGGTGTGGCACGACGACCAGGGCCACCACCGGGTGCGCTGGATTCCCTCCGAACAGGCCATCGGCATCCCCTATGACGTGCTGGTGCTCGGCTATCGCGTCAACACCTGCAACCGGCTGCGGCTGTGGAAGGCGGAGGCGGCCGAGGCGTTCGATTTCCATGCCTTCAACAGCGGCGATTTCTATGGCGCCGTGGAGCAGAAGGTGAGTAGTGAAACCCTCTCCAAGGTGCTCTACCCCAACGATGGCAACGATGCCGGCCGCAGGCTGAGGCTGATGCAGCAGTTCTTCTTCGTGAGCTGCTCGCTGCAGGATATGCTGCGCAATCTGCGCGATCGTGACATCGCTGTTCAGGAGTTTGCGACCCACTGGGCGGTGCAGCTCAATGACACCCATCCGGCCATCGCCGTAGCCGAACTGATGCGGCTTCTGGTGGACGAGCATCATCTGGCATGGGATCAGGCCTGGGACATCACCTGCCGCTCGATTGCCTACACCAATCACACCCTGCTCCCCGAAGCGCTCGAGACCTGGGATCTGGGCCTGTTCGCCTCCCTGCTGCCGCGCCATCTCGAACTGATCTATGAGATCAATGCCCGCTTCCTGCAACAGGTGCGGATGCGGTTCCCCAGCGATGGCGAATTACTCGCCCGGGTCTCGATTATTGCCGAACAGGGCAGCAAAGCCGTCCGTATGGCCAATCTCGCCACCGTCGCCGCCCATCACGTCAATGGGGTGGCGGCCCTGCACAGTGATTTGGTCAGGACTGATCTGCTGGCCGATTTCGCCCGGCTCCAGCCGGAGCGGTTCACCAATGTCACCAACGGCGTAACGCCCCGCCGCTGGGTGGCCCTGGCCAACCCCGCGCTGAATGAATTGTTGCGGGAGACGATCGGCCCGGACTGGCCCGCCCGGGAGGAGGAGTGGCTGCGGCTTGAAGCCCTCCAGGCCGACCCGGCCTTCCTGGCCCGCTGGGAGGCCAGCAAGCTCGAGGCCAAGCGCCGGTTGGCCGCCCTCATCGCCGATCGCACCGAACAGTTGGTGGATCCCACCAGCCTGTTTGACGTGCAGGTCAAACGCATCCACGAGTACAAGCGTCAGCACCTCAATGCCCTGCAGCTAGTCGTCCAGTACCTGCGCATCAAGCAAGGCGACTCCTCCGCCATGGTGCCCCGCACCGTCCTTTTCGGCGGTAAAGCAGCCCCCGGCTATTACATGGCCAAGCTGATCATCCGCTTTATCAATGGGATCGGGGAGGTCATCAACAACGACCCGGATTGCAAAGGTCTGCTTAAGGTGATCTTCTTGCCTGATTACAACGTCAAACTTGGCGAAAAGGTTTACCCCGCCGCCGATCTCTCCGAGCAAATCTCCACGGCTGGCCTGGAGGCCTCCGGCACCGGCAACATGAAGTTCAGCATGAATGGGGCCCTAACCATCGGCACCCTGGATGGGGCGAATGTGGAAATCCGCCAGCAGGTTGGGGGCGATAACTTCTTTCTCTTTGGTAAAACAGTTGAAGAGATCCGCCAGCTCCGCGGCCAGTACCGTCCCTGGGAATGGCTGGAGCGCCTTCCCGCCCTGCAGGAGGCCTTCGCCCTGATCGAACAGGGTCATTTCAGCGGCGGGGAGCGGGATCTGTTCCGGCCCCTGATCGATAAACTGCGAGGCCAGGATCCATTCTTTGTGCTGGCCGATTTTGACGACTACATACAGGCCCAAAGCCGGGTCGACGCAGTCTGGCTCGATCGCCGGCGTTGGACGACGATGTCCCTGCTCAACACGGCGCGCAGCGGCTTTTTCTCCTCCGACCGCGCCATCCGGGACTACTCCAGCTCCATCTGGAATGTCCATCCCATAACACCCTCTTTGACCAGTGGCGCCATTTGAACGCCCATCTCCAGTACCTCCCAAACAGTATCTCCCAAACAGTATCTCTCAAATAGGTAACCACAATGCAAAACGGCCAGCAATCTCCAGGTGAAGTGTTTCTGATTCGCCACGGCGAGACTGAATGGAGCCTCTCGGGTCAGCACACCGGCAGCACCGATATCCCCCTCACCGACCATGGCGAAGCAGCTGCCCGCCTGCTCGCCCCGGTGTTGGCGGAGCGCGACTTTTCCCTGGTGCTTTGCAGCCCCCTGCAGCGGGCCCGCCGCACCTGCGAACTGGCCGGTCTGGGTGATCAAGCCAGCATCGATCCTGATCTGGCCGAGTGGAATTACGGCAGCTACGAAGGCCTGACGCCCGCGGCGATTCACGGGCAGCACCCCGGTTGGCTGGTGTTTCGCGATGGCTGTCCAGAAGGGGAAAGCCCCGCCGAGGTGGGGGAACGGGTGGATCGCGTCATCCGTCGGGTGCGGCAGAACGGCGGCAGGGTGGCATTGTTCGCCCATGGCCACGTGTTCCGGGTGTTCGTGGCCCGCTGGATCGAGCTGTCGCCCAGCCACGGAGCCCATTTCCTGCTCGATACCTCCACCCTCACAATCCTTTCCTATTACCGGGGTATTCCGGCAGTGAAGTGCTGGAACGCTTCCCTGGTTGCATCAGCGGGCTGCTGAAGCTTCTTCCACTTGATGCCTGAGGATGTTGGATCCCTGACTTCCGCCCTCGCGGACGGTCGACTTAGCGCTTTCTTAACGGCCGCAGGCGAATATCAAGCGCATAATCCACTCGATCGAAGGGCATGACCGCTTCGTCCATGGCCCCATACGAGGCTCAGTTCTCCAGCCCTGATAGCGAACAGGAGTTGCAGTTGGTCGACGCCTGGTGGCGCGCTGCCAATTACCTGGCGGTGGGGATGATCTACCTGCGCGACAACCCGCTGCTGGCCGAACCCCTGCGCTTTGAGCACGTCAAAGCAAGGCTGCTGGGCCACTGGGGATCTTCACCGGGTCAAGCCTTCATCTGGGCCCACGCCAACCGGGTGATTCGGCGCCACGACCTGGACATGATCTACCTGTCGGGGCCCGGCCATGGTGCCCCGGGGGTGCTGGGCCCCACCTACCTCGACGGCAGCTATAGCGAGGTTTACCCCGACAAGGGCCAGGACACGGTTGGGATGCGCCGTTTCTTCAAGCAGTTCTCCTTTCCCGGGCACATCGGCAGCCACTGCACCCCGGAAACCCCCGGCTCGATCCACGAGGGGGGCGAATTGGGCTACGTGCTCTCCCACGCCTGCGGCGCGGTCTTCGACAACCCCGACCTGATCGCCTTGGCCTGCGTCGGTGATGGGGAGGCCGAAACAGGCCCACTGGCCACCTCTTGGCACATCAACAAGTTCCTCAACCCGATCAGCGATGGGGCGGTGCTGCCGGTGCTGCACCTCAATGGCTACAAAATCGCCAACCCCACCCTGCTGGCGCGGATTCCGCGGGACGAGCTGGCGAACCTGATGCGCGGCTACGGCTGGGAGCCGATTTTCGTGGAAGGCAGCGAACCGCAGGCCATGCACCAGGCCATGGCTGCCGCCATGGATCGGGCGATCGGGCGCATTCTCGAGATCCGCGCCGAGGGACGCGCCAGCGGTGAAGCGGTGCGGCCCGCCTGGCCGATGATCGTGCTGCGCTCCCCCAAGGGCTGGACAGGGCCGGCTGCTTTGCATGGCAAGAAACTGGAGGGCTTCTGGCGGGCCCACCAGGTGCCGCTGGCTGCACCTAATACCGATCCCGAACAGCTGGGTCTGCTGGAGGACTGGCTGAAGAGCTACCGCCCCTGGGAGCTATTTGATGCCAACGGCACCCTGATTCCCGAACTGCGGGCCCTCTCCCCTGTCGGCCTGCGGCGCATGGGCTCTAACCCCCATGCCAACGGCGGCCTGCTGCGCCGCAAGCTCCAGTTCCCCGCATTGGCGGACTATGCCGTAGCGATGGATGTGCCAGGCAGCACAGAAGTGGAGAACACCTACCCCCTCGGCGAGTTGCTGCGCGACATCATCCGCACCAATCCCGATTCGATGCGGGTGTTCGGCCCGGATGAAACCTCCTCCAACCGCCTGCAGGCGATCTATGAGGTGAGCAAAAAGGTGTGGATGGAGGATTTCCTACCGGAGGACCTTAACGGCAGTGAATTGGCCCGCAGCGGACGGGTGGTGGAGATGCTCAGCGAGCACACATTGGTAGGGATGATGGAGGGCTATTTGCTCACCGGTCGCTATGGCTTCTTCCATACCTACGAAGCCTTCGCCCATGTGATCGCCTCGATGTTCAATCAGCACGCCAAGTGGCTGGAATCCTGCATCCACCATGCTCCCTGGCGTGCGCCGATCGGCGCTTGGAACTGCCTGATCTCCTCCACCGTGTGGCGGCAGGATCACAACGGCTTCACCCACCAGGATCCGGGCTTCATCGACCTGGCCGGCAACAAGAGCGGCGAAGTGGTGCGGGTTTACCTGCCAGCCGACGCCAACTGCCTGCTGGCGGTGGCGGAGGAGGCGCTGCAGGAAACGAATGTCTGCAACATTATTGTTTCAGATAAGCAAAAGCACCTGCAGTACTACTCCCTGGAGCAGGCCAGGCGCCACGTCGCCAAGGGGATCAGCATTGTCCGCTGGGCCAGCACCGACGACCTGGGCGTCGAACCGGATGAGCCCGAGGTGGTGATGGCCTGCGCCGGCGACATTCCCACCAAGGAAACCCTGGCCGCCGTCGAGATCCTGCAACGGGAGATTCCCACCCTGCGCATCCGGGTGATCAACGTCGTCAAGCTATTCGCCCTCACCGACCCGAAGGAGCATCCCCACGGGTTGAGCGACCGCGATTTCGACACGCTGTTCACCACCGATCGGCCGGTGATCTTCAACTTCCACGGCTACCCCTGGCTGATTCACCGCCTTACTTATCGCCGCACCAACCACGCCAACTTCCACGTGCGGGGGTACAAGGAGAAGGGCAACATCAATACGCCGCTTGAGCTGGCGATGAACAACCAGATCGACCGCTTCAACCTGGTGATTGATGTGATCGACCGCGTGCCCCGCCTCGGCTCCCGCGCCGCCCATATCAAGGAGCGGATGCAGGAGGAGATCCTTTCCCACCGGGAGTATGCCCATACCCACGGCATGGACGCGCCGGAAATCACCAACTGGCGCTGGACTCTGCCGATCAACGAGCGCGGATGACGGTCCTGGCCACAACGGCAGCGCCGGCTGCTGGGCTGGTGCTGGTACTTAATGCCGGCAGTTCCAGTCTCAAGGCCTCCCTGCTGGATGAGGATGGCAACCGCCTCTGGCAGGGGCAACGGCCATGCCCGATTGCCGAGGGAGCTGCCCCAGAGCCAGTGCTCGCTGACTGGCTGCCGGCGGCCCTGGCTCCCTGGCAGGAATCCATAGCCTTGGCAGGGCACCGGGTGGTGCATGGCGGTGAGGGCTTCATCGCCCCCGTGCGACTGGAGCCGGCTGTGCTGGCGGCCTTAACCGAACTGGTGCCCCTGGCTCCGCTGCACAATGGCCCGGCCCTGCGGGTGATGCGTTGGCTGGCGGCCCAGCAGCCGGAGCTGGAGCAGTGGGCCTGCTTCGATACCGCCTTCCACGCCACCCTGCCGCCCGAGGCCGCCACCTATGCCATCCCCGCCGAGTGGCGCCGCCAGGGGTTGCGGCGCTTCGGCTTCCATGGCCTCAGCCACCAGCACGTCGCCGAGGTGGTCGCCGCCCGCTTCCCCAGGGCCGCTGCGGCGCCCCCCCTGCGGCTGATCAGCTGCCACCTGGGCGCCGGCTGCTCCCTGTGCGCCATCAAGGCGGGACGCAGCATCGACACCACCATGGGCTTCACCCCGCTGGAGGGGCTGGTTATGGCTACCCGCTGTGGCTCTGTCGACCCCGGCTTGCTGCTGCATCAGCTGCGCAGGGGTCTGTCAGTGGATCAGCTGGACCTGGCCCTCAATGGACAAAGCGGCTTGCTGGCTCTTTCGGAGCTCAGCGGCAACATGCAGGAACTCAGGGCTGCGGCAGCGGCTGGGCACGAGGGAGCCCAGCTGGCCATCGCCGTCTTCCGCCACCGGCTGCTGCGGGAGATTGGCGCCATGGCCGCCAGCCTCGGTGGCGTCGACGTGCTCGCCTTCACCGGCGGCATCGGCGAGCACGATGACGCCCTTAGGCAAGAAGTGGTGTCGGCCCTGAGCTGGCTCTCCCCTTTTGAGGTGATGGTGATTGCGGCCGATGAGGAGCAGGTGATCGCCAGGGCCTGCCGGGGGGGCGCCTCCAGTGCAGCCGTTTCGCGCTGATCCTGACGACAGCTGATCAGCTAGTTGAGGGCACGCAGCAGGGCGAAGGAGACGAGATCAAGGTCCTCGGCCTTATCAATAACCACGGCGTCACAGAGCGGTGCAGGCTCAGCTTGGGTGAGCAGGTCGGAGGCGATCTGCTTGGTTTCCCTGGGCTCCTACAGGCCCGGCTGACGGAAATCAGCCCGCATCGCAACGACCGGGCCAGGGCAACGACCCAGAGGGCCACCCAACGGATCGTTTGGCCTGGCATGGGCGGCGAACGAACAGCACCCTGGCAGCGCCCACTGCCACGATCTGGCCAGTTCAATACCAGGTTTCTTCTCCAAACATCCCCTAGAATCATCCCCTATAATCATCCCTGGGGAGAAGAGCCGTGCATGCCGTCAGCGTGAGCGGACTGAAGCACAATCCGGCGGAAGCCTTGCGTCAGGCCCGGAGCGGCCCGGTGGTGGTGCTGAACCGCAACATCCCGGATGCCGTCTTGATCGGCCTGAAGGAGGGCGGGCTGCTACAGGCCCCCGGCGTGCGCGCCGCCCTGGCAACGGCGCTGTTCCGGGACGGTGAACTCTCCCTAGTGCGGGCCGCCCATGTCGCCGAGATGGATGTGGCGAGCTTCATCGCCCATCTTGGGCGGCTTGACATTGCCGCCATCCGGCTCACTGCCGCCGAAACCAACGCCGATCTCGACACCCTGGAGCAGTGGCTGCAATCGTCATCGCCGACGCCAGTCCCCTGATTGCCCTTGCCCGCGTCAACGGGCTGAGATGGCTGGAGGTCCTGTTCGGCCAGGTGCTGGTGACCGAAGAGGTCATGGCGGAGGTACTCAGCGGCGGCCATCCCGCCAGGGAGGAGCCGATCAGGGCTGCAATCGCCTCAGGTTGGCTCAGTGCTATTGCAGTTAACTCCAGCGAACCAGCGCTCCCGGATCTCGATGAAGGAGAAGCCGCCAGCATTCGCCTGGCCCTGATCAGCGGGCGTCAGACCCTGCTGCTGATTGACGAACGGGCCGGCCGCGCTGTTGCGGCGGCGTTCGGTATCAAGTTGGCGGGCACGGCGGCGGTGATCGGCATGGCCCGCCAACGGCGCCTGATCGACTCTGCCCGGGCTGTGTTCGCCGAGCTCCACGCCAACGACTTCCGCATCGCCCCCGCGGTGATTCAGGCCGTGTTGGAGAGCTGTGATGAATGAGAGCCAGCCTCGCTGCTGGAGTAGAGCACCAATGAAGTTAATCTAAGGTTGCTGAGTTCGCGGCTTTTTACTCCTCGCCATTGAGCCTGTCCAGGCTGGATTGAAAGCTGTACGCGAACCATGCCGACCAATCTA